>JAOZVK010000010.1 GCA_029938185.1 Bacteroidales bacterium
TTAACTTTTAACTTGCGATTGTTTTTGAAAAAAAGAACTGTTTTTGTGAGTTCTGAACCTACTTATATTGTTAATGCGCTTTCAGAGCTATAATAATGAAAACGATGAAAAATGAAATGCAAAATTTACATGTATTGTATATATTTAGAAACCGTTAAAAAATAACTTTCCGATTTGTTTTTTGTAAAATACTTATATTTAGGTGTAAACCAATTAGTAATTCGTAATTTCCTAAAGAACATTCCTAAGGAATTTAGTGTAACGAAGCTACAAACAAAATTGGGCTACCCTTCAGAAGTTGGACAGTCTTGTTTATCATGTATTTCGTAACAGGATAAAAATCAATCCTGTTAATCATGTAAATCATGTCAAAAAATAAAATAATGTCCAATACTATACGTGTAGCCCAAAATTGCATTATTATTTAAAATATGTCTAACAGTTCACAGTATTCAGTCTTTTTAAAAAAAATTATATTTTGAATTTATGTATTTTTTAAATTTCACATCTAATATTATGTTTTATATTTTATATTTTGAATCAAAATAAAAATTATTAAAAAAAACATTAAATATAATACGCTTATTACATGCTATATATAAATAGACTGAAAAATTACAATAACTATTTTATTAAAAAAAGTTGGTACTTAATATTCAAATTTCATTACTTTGTAAAATTTTTTGAAGAACTGGGTATTGCCAGAACAAATAAAATTAAGAACACAAAATGGGACAAATGAAACTTTGTGTCTCAGGTTTAGTAAATAATAAATTTTAAACACATGAAAGAAAATTTGGTTATTGTAGAATCACCTGCTAAAGCTAAAACAATAGAAAAATTTTTAGGAAAAGACTATATTGTAATGTCAAGTTTTGGTCATATAAGAGACTTGGCAAAAAAAAATTTAGGAATAGATATTGAGAATAATTTTTCTCCTAACTACGTAATACCTACTGAAAAAAAGAAAGTCGTATCCGATTTAAAAAAAATGGCTACTAAATTGAAAACAATTTGGCTGGCATCTGATGAGGATAGAGAGGGAGAAGCCATAGCATGGCATTTATCAGAGGTTCTAAACTTAAACTCACAAAATACAAAACGTATTGTATTTCACGAGATAACAAAAAATGCAATTCAAAAAGCAATTCAAAATCCAAGAAAAATAGATACCAATTTAGTAAATGCACAACAAGCAAGAAGAATTTTGGATAGAATTGTGGGATTTGAGATTTCTCCTATTTTATGGAAGAAGGTTAAACCAGCTTTATCGGCAGGTAGAGTACAGTCTGTTGCGGTTAGACTTGTAGTAGAACGAGATAGAGAGATTGGGGATTTCAAAACAAATTCTTTTTATAAAGTAGTTGCCCTTTTTACTGTAACTGATGCTTTCGGAAAGGAAACAATTATGAAAGCCGAGCTTCAAAAAAAAATAAAAGATAAAAAAGAAGCTTTAGATTTTCTTGAAAAAAATAAAAACTCGGAATATAAAATAAAAGATATAGAAAAAAAACCATCAAGAAAATCACCTTCTCCTCCATTTACAACATCAACATTGCAACAAGAAGCAGGTAGAAAACTTGGCTTTTCGGTTTCACAAACAATGACAATAGCACAAAAATTATATGAAGCTGGTAAAATTACATATATGAGAACTGACTCGGTTAGTCTTTCGGATTTTGCAGTAAATGCTATAAAAAAGGTGGTTATTGAAGAATATGGTAACAAATATTTAAAAACAAGAGTATACAAAACAAAAGCAAAAGGAGCACAAGAAGCTCATGAAGCAATTCGTCCGTCTACAATTGAAAGAAAAGTTAGTAATAATTATAATGAGCAAAGATTATATGATTTAATATTAAAAAGATCGTTAGCATCGCAAATGAGTGACGCGATAATCGAAAAAACCATTGTAACCATAAGCTCAAATAAACATAATGAAATGTTTATTTCGACTGGTGAAATACTAAAGTTTGATGGTTTTTTAAAGGCATATAAAGAGGGTACTGATGACGAAAATACCAATACAAGCAAACAATTACTACCTCCTTTAGAAAAAAATCAAATATTAAAACTAAATGAAATTAATGCAAGAGAACGATTTACACATCACCCTCCAAGATATACCGAAGCCAGTTTAGTTAAAAAAATGGAAGAACTTGGTATTGGAAGACCCTCGACTTATGCACCAACGATTTCAACTATTCAAAAAAGGGGATACGTAATTAAAGAAACAAGAGAGGGGCTTGAGCGTAAATATGTTTTATTTAGACTTAAAAATGAAAAAATAACAGAAGAACAAAAATCTGAAACCACTGGTAATGAGAAATCAAAACTTTTTCCAACCGATATTGCAATGGTTGTAAATGATTTTTTGGTTCAAAATTTTACAAATATCCTTGATTACAATTTTACTGCAAGTGTTGAGAAAGATTTTGATAAAATTGCTTCTGGTAATATTGTTTGGACAAATATGATTGGTTCGTTTTATAAGCCGTTTCATAGCAAGGTTGAACAAACACTCGAACAAGCGGGTAAAGAAAGTGGAGAACGAATTTTAGGTATAGATCCTAAAACCGAAAAACAAGTTTCGGTTAGAATAGGACGTTTTGGTCCAATGGTACAACTTGGTATAAGCAATCTTGATGACAAAACTATTGAAAAACCCAAATTTGCAAGTCTAAACAAAGAACAAAGATTAGAATCAATAACACTAGAGGAAGCCCTTGATTTATTAGAAAATAGTAATAGTGGACGCAAGTTGGGTATTGATCCAGAATCTGGAAAACAAATTATTGCAAGAGCAGGAAGATATGGACCAATGGTTCAGTTGGGCGAAAAAGTAGGAGACGAAAAACCTAAATATGCTGCTTTGATGAAAGGGCAAACACTTGAAAATATAAGTCTTAAAGAGGCAATTGTGCTATTTAAACTACCACGAACTATTGGTGAGTACGAAAACAAAGTGGTGGTTGCTGCTATTGGTAGGTTTGGACCGTATGTTAGACATGATTCAAAATTTGTTTCACTTAAAAAAACTGATAATCCATATACTGTTCAACTTGATAGAGCTATTGTTCTTATTGAAGAAAAACGTGAGACAGAAAGGAAAAGACTTATCAAAACATTTGATGAAGACGAGGAACTTAAAATTATTAATGACAGATGGGGTAGACCATGTATTTTTTATAATAAAAAATATTACACAATTGCAAAAGAGACCGAACCTGTGAAATTAAGCTATGATGATTGTTTAAAAATAATTTCGCTTGACCCTAAAAGTGAAACTAGTAAAAAGAAGAAAACAACTACCAAGACTAAAAAAGCTGCAACGGCTAAAAAAACAACTGGTAGAAGAAAGTCTGCAACTACTAAAAGAAAAACAACAACTAGAAGAAAAACTAGCACAGCTAAGAAAAAAACTTAAAGAATTGATAGGGTTTTTGACCGATTTAAATACTGTTAGATATTATTAAGGTCTTCGACCTATTTAATGTTGCTTACGCAAGATATATAATAAACGGTATTTCAAAAAGTAAGCTCTATACTAAATACAATAAATAGTTTTATTATTAACTATAGTGTAAGTATTGTTACAAAATTTTTCGATCACCTAAACAGTAGTTATCAATTGATAGTGAATAAACAAGTTATTAACTTTAAACCGTCTATGAAATGAAAAAAATTACATTATTATTAATTATAATTTTAATACAAAAATTATCAATAGGACAAATAAATGATAGTTTAAGAAAACCTTATTTAAAGTTTGATTTAACTTTTTTTGACCTTCCATATCAATTTGATGCTGCAAAAACTGTAAATAATGGAACATTAAATTTTAAAGGTTTTATGAAAGGCTATGCTAATCCAAGTATGCAGCAATCATTATATTTAACTACTGATATATATAGTATTACACATTATGGAATAGATAAACTATTTAAAGTTAAAAAGAAATACAGAGATACAAAATACAAATTTTTACATATTAGTTCTCTATTATTATCAAATTTTATTTTGACTTATGCACCAACTGGCGATGGTTGGTTGCATGAAGAATATCATAGAGCTGTAATGAATCGTTTTCATGTTAACAGTTTCGACGACATGAATACATTTCCAATAGGTGCAGAGCTTGTCAGTGTTAATAATGTAAAAGATGAAGATTTAATCAGATTTAAATCCGAAAGCCCAGCCGATTTTATACGTATGCATGTTGCAGGAATTGAAGGAGGGTATTTATTGATTGACAGGCTACAAAAACATAATTTTTTCTATCAACAAAATTTGACACATGAAATTTTGTATGCTTTAACAACAATAAATTCAATCAGTTATGTTGTTGGCTCTTCGAAACCAGATGTAGTAGATGTGGAAACAGATAAAATGAACAAAAAAGAAAAAACAATTGAAGAGCGAGATTTTACAGGTTTTGATTTTTCTGCTTGGGCTTACGATTTATTTAATCCAAATGAAGCATATCAGGATAGAGGAGTTCATATTTTGGGAAATGGAATAGACCGTTATATCAAAACAACTGATTTAAGTTCCGATGCTTTAGATTATTTGGAGAAACAAGGTAACCTTCAGTTTTTAAACTTACTATCTCCAATGTTATTTTGGCAAAAATCAATTAAATTAAATGATAACATTAATTTTAATTTTGCAATACGGCATTTATTAACTTCTTTTGGAAATGATATTTCATTAAATGTTTTTCTACAAATTAATGAGAATAATTTTATTGTAAGATACCATCATGCAAATAATTACAAAAATGCATTTCCAGCAATTGAACTTGAATTATTTGAATATCCGATTAACTATGCTAATAATATTTTTTTATTATCACCAAGAGTAATTACAGGAACTCAACCAAAAGACCAGTCTTTTTATACCAAAAACCATGAGTTTTTAGGAAGTTTTGCTTGTCGTATAGATTGGGTATTAAAATATTTTAGCCCTTGGGTAGAGTTTTCTGCTAAAACTGATGGTTGGGTTGCTGGAAATGAATTTTTAAATAATAATTTTAGTTGCAATTTAGGTTTATCACTCAGGCTGAGATAAACAAGTTTAGTGTAAGACATAAATTTCTAAAGTAAAAATACTGATATTTTCATGTGACGTTATGTAATCGTGGCACGTTGCAACGTGCCACGATAATTATTAGATTTTTTTTTATATTTCGATATTAATATATGTCTTTTTGGTAGTTTAAAAGACTTTAGAAATTTAAGTCTTGATACATTAGATATATTTCATATTAAAAAATTACAAATATAAACACCACATATTCAATAATATATTATGCTTTTTAACTTTGACGAAGTTTTTGATAAACCCAATATTGATAATTCAATATTTAAAAAATTATCGCAATATAAACATAGATTTGCATCAATAGATAAAATGTTTATTTCGGAAAATATTAAAAGTATTAATGATTACGATTTGGCAATTGTTGGTGTACCTGATGATAGAAACACTACAAACAAAGGATGTTCAAAAGCTCCTGATGAAGTTCGAAAAGAATTAAATAAATTGTTTTTACCTTTTTCCAATATGAAAATTATTGATTTAGGTAATTTAAAAAAAGGTAAAAAAATAAGTGATACATATTTTGCTCTTAAAGAAATTATCAGCCACTTACTAAAAATCGAAGTACTCCCCATTATTATAGGTGGAGGGAAAGATTTGGTTTATGCAAATTTTTTAGCATATGAGAGTTTGGAGCAAAAAATAAATATTGTATCTATTGATTCAAGGTTTAATATAGGTAATGTTGAGAAAAGTTTTAATTCCGAATCGTATTTAAGCAAAATTATTTTAAAACAAAGCAGCTATCTATTTAATTTTTCAAATTTAGGTTACCAAACATATTATGTTTCACAAAATGAAATAAATTTAATAAATGACTTATACTTTGAAGCATATAGATTAGGTCAGGTACGTTCCGATTTAAGCGAAGCAGAGCCTACAATTAGAGATTGTGATTTGTTTAGTATTGATATTTCATCAATAAAACAAGCCGATGCTCCTGCACATTTAAGTCCTTCGCCTAATGGCTTTTATGGCGAAGAACTTTGCCAGTTGGCAAGATATGCAGGAATAAGCGATAAACTTAGTTCTTTTGGCATATATGAACTAAACCCTTTGTTTGATAACAATAATCAAACATCTGGTTTGGCTGCTCAAATATTATGGTATTTTATTGAGGGCTTTTATAATAGAAAAAAGGATTATCCTTTCTCTGATTTATCCGATTACAAAAAATTTATTATTAATTTTAATAATAACCAAAAATTAGTATTTTATAAAAGTCCAAAAACAGAACGTTGGTGGATTGAAGTTTCATACCCAAATGATAAAAATAGAATTATTGCTTCATGCTCATATAATGATTATGTATCTGCAAGTAAACACGAACTACCTGATAGATGGTGGAAGATTTATCAAAAAATATCTTAATTTATAAGGTCTTCTATCTATTTATAGTTGCCTACCCATTAGTATAAAAACAACTTAATCAAAAAGTTATGAATAAGTAAATGTCGAAAAACTTTTGTAATAGTACTTACATACGGGGGATAAATGAAACCGAATTTTTGTAAATATTTATAATCTTACACCCCAAATATTTTTTGCAGACCAAAAAAAAGCAAAAACCAGCATTGAGGCTTTTGTTAAGTGATTTAGACTTGTTGCAAGATCGCTTTCAGCTTTTATTACTTGAAAAAAAATCAAAGGAATCCAAAAAAGTATGGTTGGATTGTATAATGAAATTCGAAAAATAATATATAATACAGCATTATAGGATATTCCTAAAAAAAACATAAAAACTATCCCCCAAAACTTTCCATAATTAGCATATGCTTCTCCCACAATACTTAAATCCATACTTGTACTCTTCCCCATATTAAGACCTGTAAAACGTTCGAAATAGGCATTGCCACCAGCAGTAATTTTATCTTTATAAATAAATCTTGGAAGTAATGAAGATGCAATTGCTATTTTTATTGTTTCTCCTTCAGCATACGGTTCGTATACAGGAATATAATACATAATACGAGCTATAATCCAGCCTTGATTTATACGACTTATTAATGCTTGAATATTAGCTTCAGAAAATAGCAAATCGCTTCTTGATAGATTTTTTTTAACTAAGTTTGTGAATATTTCCATCTTATTATCAATCTTTCCTTCAGCAAACCATGTTAGTTGTCTAAATTCATATTTAACTGTTTGAATTATGAAAACCATACTTACAAACAATATAATTATAGAAATTTTTTTTGCCTTCGATAATTTATATAAAAAAGCTATTATAAGGAACATAAAACCAGCCCATAGAATAAAACTTTGAAAAACAGTATGATCAATTGCAATATATAAAAGCCAAAGCATTATTATAGAAAAAATTATCCACTTAAATGGTCTTTTCCCAACCATAAGATAATATAAGCCTATATACCTCAAGCTTCCCAGTAATGAAAAAGCAAATCTTAGGCTTAAAGGTACATAGTTTATCAATATTTCCGAAACAATACCAATAGCAATTAAAGTAATATCAATATTTGGTTTTTGCTTAATAATACTATAAATATTTTTTAATATTAAATTTTCATTAAACTTATACCCAAAAATAGGTAAATACAAACCAATAATAAGAAAAAATGTTGCTGGAAAAACATAGTTTACATATTCTTCCTCACCAATAATCATAAAATAAAATACTTTATCATCAGTAAATCTATATGATAGTATTGGTCCAATCAACCACTGCAAAATAGCAATGAATATCATTATATCTCTGATTTCGATTTTTTTACCTAATTCATTGAATATTTTGAGACCAAAATATATAAATATGAAAATACTAAATATCGAAAATAGGTAAAAATCATAAAAAGCATAAAACAACGAAGTTATCAATACTGATACAAATAACTCTGAATATAAATGCTCTTTTATCATATGTTTTTGATTATTAAAAGTTTATCTTATATTAATTGATAAATATTTTTCCGCTGTTTTAATATCTATATTTTTCCGTTTAGCATAATCTTCAATTTGTTCTTTGCTAACTTTACCAACATTAAAATATTTTGACCGTCGATTAGAAAAATATAAACCACAAACTGATGCAGCTGGACTCATTGAAAAATTTTCAGTTAAACTTACATCAATATCTCTTTCAACATTTAATAATTTAAATAATGTTTTTTTCTCCGAATGGTCTGTATACGATGGATAGCCTATTGCTGTTCTGATACCTTCATATTTGTTTTTGAACAACTGTTTCAAACTAGACTTCTCTTGACGACTATATCCCCAAAATACTCTTCTTACATTTTTGTGCATTAATTCGGCATATGCTTCTGCCAATCTATCTGCTAAAGTTTTTAATAATATTGCACTATAATCATCATTTTTATCTTCAAATTTTTTAATCCATTTTTCAATTCCCAAACCGGTTGTTAGTGCAAAAGCACCAATATAGTCATTTAGACCAAGTTCTTTTGGAGCTATAAAATCACTTAAAGATAAATAATTACCTTCTTTTTTTTCAACTTGCTGTCTTAAAAAATGAAATCTTGCTATTTCTTTTTTCTGTTTTCTAAAATCATATACACAAACAGATTCACCAACCGAACTTGCAGGAAAAAATCCAATAACAGCTTTTGTTTGCAAAATATTTTTTTTAATAATAAAGTCAAGCATTTTATTAGCATCATCAAAAAGTTTTTTTGCTTCTGCTCCTTTTTGTTCATCTTTAAAAATACTCGGATACTTACCTTTCAAATCCCATGCATGGAAAAAAAATGTCCAGTCAATATACTTTTTTATTTTTTTTATCGGATGTCCTTCAAATACAATAATACCTAAATTTTTTGGGCATATTGTATCGTCATAACTCCAGTCTATTAAAAATTTATTCTCTCTAGCTGTTTTTAAATCCATGATTTTAGTTTTTTTAGTTGAAAAATAATTACTACGAATTTTATCATATTCTTTATGTATTTCTTCTTTGTATTTTTTGCTTTCTTTTTTTGATAAAAGATTTGCAGTTACTGCAACACTTTTCGATGCATCGTTTACATAAACAGTTGTTCCACTATAATTTTCAGAAATTTTTACTGCCGTATGTAGTTTTGATGTTGTAGCTCCACCAATTAATAATGGAATGTTTAATTTCTTTTTTTCCATTTCTTTTGCCACATTTATCATTTCATCTAACGATGGAGTTATCAGACCGCTCAGTCCTATTATATCAACGTTTTCTTTAATAGCGGTTTCAATTATTTTATCAGTTGCTACCATTACTCCCATGTCAATAATTTCAAAATTATTGCACGATAAAACAACTTTAACAATATTTTTACCAATATCATGCACATCGCCTTTCACGGTTGCCAATAATACTTTCCCTGCCGAACTTGCTCCTTCTTTTTTTTCAGCCTCTATGTATGGTAATAAAACTGCTACAGCTTTTTTCATAACTCTTGCACTTTTAACAACTTGGGGTAAAAACATTTTACCTGCTCCAAACAACTCTCCTACTCTACTCATTCCATTCATCAAAGGATTTTCAATTACATCAAGAGCAAAAGGATAGTTTTTCCTTGCTTCTTCGACATCGTTTTCGATATGTTCGGTCAATCCTCTGATGATTGAATGCGAAAGCCTATCATTTACAGAATAATCTCGCCATTTTTCGAGTTTAATTTCTTTTTTGTCTGTTTGTTTTATTGTTTCAGCAAAAGTAATTAATTTATCAGTAGCATCTGTACTTTTGTTAAATATAACATTTTCAATTAGCTCGAGTAATTTTTTTGGAATTTGGTCGTATATTTGAAGCATACCAGCATTTACAATTCCCATATCAAGACCGGCATTAATTGCATGATATAAAAAAGCAGAATGCATAGCCTCTCTTATAGTATTGTTTCCTCTAAACGAGAATGATAAATTACTAATTCCTCCACTTACTTTTGCATTTGGTAGGTTTTGTTTTATCCATTTCGTTGCTTGTATAAAGTTTACAGCATAGTTATTATGCTCTTCAATACCAGTTGCGAGAGTCAAAATATTAGGGTCAAAAATTATATTCTGAGATTTTATTTTTACTTTTTCAGTTAAAATGTAATATGCACGTTTACATATTTCTATTTTTCTATCAAAACTTGTTGCTTGCCCCTTTTCATCGAAAGCCATAACTATAAGTGCAGCTCCGTATTTTTTAATTTTCGTAGCTTGTTCAATAAAAACAGCTTCTCCTTCTTTTAGACTTATAGAGTTTACAATTGCTTTTCCTTGCAGGCATTTCAGTCCAGCTTCTATAACATTCCATTTAGATGAATCAATCATAACTGGAACTCTTGCTATATCAGGTTCAGAAACAAGAAGATTCAGAAAATTTACCATTTCTTTTTCAGTATCAAGCATTGCATCATCAAGGTTTACATCAATAATTTGTGCACCATTTTCTACTTGTTGTCTTGCAACAGATAATGCTTCTTCATATTTTTTTTCTCTTATTAATCTTGCAAATTTTCTTGAACCCGCAACATTGGTTCGCTCTCCTATATTTATAAAATTACTTTGTTTATTTATAAACAAGGGTTCTAATCCACTAAGTACAGTTTCGTTTTTAGTATTTGGTATAGCTCTTGGTTTCGTTTTTTTAGCAAGTTCTGCAATTTTATTTATATGTTCTGGACTTGTTCCACAACAACCACCAATAATATTAACAAAACCATTTTCTAAAAATTCATTTATGTTAATTGCCATTTTTTCAGGTGTTTCATCGTATTCACCTAATTCGTTTGGTAAACCTGCATTAGGATGTGAGCTAACATAAAATGGAGCTTTTTCGGAAAGTTCTTTGATATATGGTTTCATGTCGTTTGCTCCAAAAGCACAATTCAAACCTATACTTAATAATTCAATATGTGACAGCGAACTAAGAAAAGCACCAATATTTTGACCTGAAAGGGTTCTTCCACTTTTATCAGTAATTGTTCCCGATACCATTACAGGGAATTTTATTTTCTTTTTCTCCAGAATATTTTCAATTGCAAACAAGGCTGCTTTTGCATTTAAAGTATCAAAAATAGTTTCGACTAATAAAATATCAGCACCACCATCAATCAAAGCTTCAGCCTGTTCGGAGTAAGATTTTAGCAAATCATCAAAACTAACTTCTCTATATTCTGGACTATTAACATCTGGCGACATTGAAGCCGTTTTGTTAGTAGGTCCCATTGAACCTGCTACAAAACGAGGCTTTTCTGGAGTAAGTTTCGTATATTTATCGGCAGCGAGTTTTGCAATTTTTGCCGATTCATAATTCATTTCATACACAAACTCTTCCATACTATAGTCTGCCATCGAAATAGAATTGGCATTAAAAGTATTTGTTTCTATTATATCAGCTCCTGCTTTTAGATATTCTTCATGTATTGCTTTGATTATATCTTGTTGGGTTATTGATAATAAATCATTGTTTCCTTTCAAATCATTATCAAAATCCTTAAATCTTTCGGCTCTATAATCTTTTTCTTCTAAATTATAATTTTGAATCATGGTTCCCATTGCTCCATCAAGTACCAAGATTCTGCTTTCTAATTCTTTGTATATACTATTTTTCATATATATGGCTTTTATAAACTCTTGTATATACTTTAAACGGTTATAGTTTTAACATTAAAAAACTATTATCAATTATTAATCAAAGTATTGTACCATTGTATCATTGAATAATTGTATCATTTAAAGTATAGATGTCTATTTAAGAGCTTTTTTTTTATTACCTTAAAAATGTATTGAAAATTTTCTGATGTCTTTATTGTTTCTATGATTACCTCCAGTATGTACTTGAACAAATTGAAAATCATTAGTAAATTGAGTATCTTCAGTTATTTTCATTGCAGTTAAATATCCTCCCAAAACGGAACCTGTATCAATATTAATTGATATTAAATCTTCAACATAGGCATTTTCTACATAGTAACCTTTATAATCTTCTTTAACTTCAACATTTGGCTTGTTAAATAAGAAAAATGGTACACCACTGTTTATATCATAATTTCCAAGATTTTTATATTCTCCTTTTAAAATATATGTGGGTGTATGCCCGTGAACAAGAATATAATCTGCAAATTTTTGCTTAGGTTCTTCTCTTGTCCAAATTGATGAGTAATATTCATTAATTTCTTTTTCTTTCATAAATTTATGATATTCATGAAAACCACGTACTTTTAATTGTTCTTTTACATTTATTGGTTTATACATTTCTTTTTCTACTATTTCTCTTCGTTTTATCCAATCATCTGGCTCATCTTCTTTTTTAATTAATGCATACTTACCAAAACCAGCATGTAGAAACGCTAATTTTTTTATTGGATATTCTTCATAAAAATCCAATGTTTCTGAATGAGAATACACAAGATTGTTGAAAAAGTTGATATATTTATCATCAAACATAAAATCATCAGGAGTAAATAGCTTGTCCTTACTTGAATCATGATAATAATGTTTCATTGGAAATAATTTTTGCAACATTTCATCTGATTCATTAAACGAAGCTACAGTTTCTTGTCCCCCATTACCTCTGAACCACATATTTTTATGCTTTTTACAAAACTCTGTTTGATGAATAAAATGTAAAGCATGATCTTCGTGGTTTCCAGCAAGAAATACAGTTTCGTAATCTAACTCTGTTATTAAATCTATTACTTCTTTTGATGATGGCCCATAGTCGATATAATCTCCTATAAATATTATTTTACCTGCCTTTTCTTTTTTATAAGTAACATCATCTTTTTTTATAGTCAATATTAATTTTTTTAAAGAATCATACATACCATGTATGTCTCCAATTACCCAAAATGCCATAATATTTTATATTTAATGAATTAAAGAATATTTTTTAGGCTCTTCGAGCCTTTTTATGCTGCTTACGCCAGCTACCAGTTTTTAAGTTAGACGCTTTTAACCGCAAAGTTACACAAAGTTTAACACAAAGTTTAACACAAAGTTTAACACAAAGTTTCACTTAAATTTTATGATTAAAACCACTTAAAAAACAAGAGAGTCCAACTTTACGCGGGATAGTCCTTATGTCCCCAAATGATGAGACGATTCAATCCATAAATAGGTCGAAGACCTTAACAGCCCACAATATTTATAATTTTATTATCATATTTTTTAGTTTTCCAATATATTTTTTCGTCCCAAGTTATAGTTTTTCTACGGTCGAAAATAATCAGCCAGCCTGTTTTTTCGCCAAAACCATCCATATATTCTGATAATTGTTCTAATCCATCAGAGATTGTATTTTTGCCATAATGCATTTTTAGTTCTATTGGATATTTATTTTTTGAATAAACAACACATAGGTCTATACGTTTTTTAGCATAGGCAAATTCTCTTAATACTGCACCTTTACCATTAATTATTCTTTGCAAAAATGCTTGCATTATAAGATGTGGAGCAGCCTCTTTGTATTGATATTTCCCTACCCATATATCGCTGTTTTCTCGCCAAAATACTTGAAAGCTTTTTAGTAGCCCATCTATATCTATTTTTCCTGTTTTGTCTATCCAAACATTTTTAATTTTGTTTTGCAAATCAAATTGACTGTTATGTGACAATTCTCTTATTATAACCTCTGCATAAATTGGGTTAGCAGGTTTTAAAACATTATTAACTTCTTTAATAAGTCCAAGGTCTTTGCAATATTGCAAATCATCACCAGTAAAATCTATTGTATGTTTGTCTTTTTTTTCTATTGTAATAATTATTGGTTCAATAATTTCTTGTACTCTTTTTTCTTTTAACTTATCCAGAAGGCTATCAATATGAGTATCTCTTCGCATGATAATATTTTGAATAGCTTGCTTGGCAAGTTGTTTTGTTATTGGTTTTAAATAATCATTTTTTAAGATTTCTTCAATAATTTCCTTTGCAACAGCATTTACAAGCCATGGTTGTCCGCAGGTTTGATTTGTAATATATTCGATGGCAGTTTTTTCAAATATTTGTCCTGTAACATTTGTGTGTTGTTCGTATAGATGTATAATTTGGTCTTTTGTAAAATTATCTAATGTAAAAGTTTTTTCAATTATATTAAAAGGACTTTTTGAACCAAGCGTGTGTCTGCCCTCTCTAATATTTGATTTATAATCTCTTACATCTCTCATACCAACAAGTGCAACACTTTGAACAAAGGGTATTTCGGGAAGATTGACATAACCATCTCTTAGTTGTCTCAAAAAAGTAATTAAAGTACCATTTTCGAGACCATCAATTTCATCGAAAAATATTATTAAAGGTTTATCTATTTCTATACAAAAATCGCTAAGAGCTACATTAATTAGAGTACTTGTAGTTTCATCTTTTGTATCTATTCCAAACTTTTCTTTAAAAGGTATTTTTGAATACTTAAGTGATTTTTTTATTACACTAAATATTTGTTTTATTCCTATTTCGGTATCCACAAATGTTTGTACTGATTCTAATGAGCAATATAAAGCATAGTAATCTTTATCACTATTTATTTTATTTACAAAAGTTTTTATTAATGTTGTTTTTCCTGTTTGCCTTGCTGCATGTAATATAAAATATTGTCCTCTGTGTATTAGAGACATTATTTCCAAGTTTCTTTCTAATATTGGAACTATATAATGGTTTTTTTCAAAACAAGGTCCTGCTGTGTTGAAGTATTTTTTCATGATTTATTAATGTTTAATTAATGTGCAGACACATAGAATGTTTGCAAAAAATTTTCGACATTCACCTATTTATAACTTGCTGATTAAATAACCTTTGTACCAATGCGTAAGCAACTATAAATAGGTCGAAGACCTTAACAGCCCACAATATTTATAATTTTATTATCATATTTTTTAGTTTTCCAATATATTTTTTCGTCCCAAGTTATAGTTTTTCTACGGTCGAAAATAATCAGCCAGCCTGTTTTTTCGCCAAAACCATCCATATATTCTGATAATTGTTCTAATCCATCAGAGATTGTATTTTTGCCATAATGCATTTTTAGTTCTATTGGATATTTATTTTTTGAATAAACAACACATAGGTCTATACGTTTTTTAGCATAGGCAAATTCTCTTAATACTGCACCTTTACCATTAATTATTCTTTGCAAAAATGCTTGCATTATAAGATGTGGAGCAGCCTCTTTGTATTGATATTTCCCTACCCATATATCGCTGTTTTCTCGCCAAAATACTTGAAAGCTTTTTAGTAGCCCATCTATATCTATTTTTCCTGTTTTGTCTATCCAAACATTTTTAATTTTGTTTTGCAAATCAAATTGACTGTTATGTGACAATTCTCTTATTATAACCTCTGCATAAATTGGGTTAGCAGGTTTTAAAACATTATTAACTTCTTTAATAAGTCCAAGGTCTTTGCAATATTGCAAATCATCACCAGTAAAATCTATTGTATGTTTGTCTTTTTTTTCTATTGTAATAATTATTGGTTCAATAATTTCTTGTACTCTTTTTTCTTTTAACTTATCCAGAAGGCTATCAATATGAGTATCTCTTCGCATGATAATATTTTGAATAGCTTGCTTGGCAAGTTGTTTTGTTATTGGTTTTAAATAATCATTTTTTAAGATTTCTTCAATAATTTCCTTTGCAACAGCATTTACAAGCCATGGTTGTCCGCAGGTTTGATTTGTAATATATTCGATGGCAGTTTTTTCAAATATTTGTCCTGTAACATTTGTGTGTTGTTCGTATAGATGTATAATTTGGTCTTTTGTAAAATTATCTAATGTAAAAGTTTTTTCAATTATATTAAAAGGACTTTTTGAACCAAGCGTGTGTCTGCCCTCTCTAATATTTGATTTATAATCTCTTACATCTCTCATACCAACAAGTGCAACACTTTGAACAAAGGGTATTCTATGTCGTGTAATATATCCGTCACGAAGTTGTCGTAAAAAAGAAATTAGTGTTCCATTTTCAAGTCCGTCAATTTCATCAAAAAATATTACTAAAGGTCTATCAAGTTTTTTACAATAATCTGTCAATGATTTTTTAATTATTATTGTAATTTTTGATTTATCAATATTTTCTGCAAAAGAAGTTCGATTTGGCAACGAGGAGTATTCAATTGCCATTTGAATATTATCTATTATCTGTGGTATTCCCTCTTTAGGGTCGGTAAAAACTTGTACCGATTCCAGTGAACAATAAAGAGCATAATAATCCTTGTTTTTGTTTATATAATCTACATATTCTGAAATTAAAGTAGTTTTTCCTGTTTGCCTTGCTGCATGTATTATGAAATATTGTTCTCTGTGTATTAAAGACATTATTTCCAAGTTTCGTTCTAATATTGGAACTATATAATGTTTTTTTTCAAAACAAGGTCCTGCTGTATTGAAGTATTTTTTCATAATTTATTAATATTTAATTAATGTGCAAACACATAGAGGGTTCGCAAAATTTTTCGACATTTATTTTTTGTTAAATTACATATTATTAGAATGTGTAAGCCACATTAAAATAGGTCGAAGACCTTAATATATACTTACAATTATATTTGATTTCGCATCAAAATCTGTTTCATAAAACTTTTTAATATCAATATATGATTCTTTTAATTCGGTAATTAGTGTCTGCTTATCAGCACTGTTCCAAATATTAGGATAAATTTCGGATTTATTGAAAACATCTGGATTAAACCTTTTTTCAAAGTCTTCAAAAACTACATTATTCATCTCATTAACTATTTTTTTAAGCTCCTCGTAAGTTGAGTAGCTAATAAACTCTGTATTTTTATCTTCAGACAAAACATTGACTCCAATAATAGCCTCACTAAGTTTATTGTTTTTTATTGGTACAGATGCTGAATTTCCAGTTAATAAAAAATGTAGACCATCCCACATCTTGTCAATATCAATATATTTACAGTCATCACTTTCATGTAATTCTTCAATTGAATTAAACAAATCCTCACCGTTCATTTTTTTTAATGAGTTCAATTTATCATCATTTACTTTCATGTATACTGCTATCATTCCCATATTTTTTTCTTATTATTTTTACTAAAATTAGAAAGTTTACGCAAGTGTGTAAACATTAAATAGCACTTAGTGCTTAATAAATACAAAAATACAAATAATTTAGTTCTTAAATATTATTTACACACAAATTTATTTTTTACTTTTCATAATCTTTTGAAAATATAGGCTTTTTGAGCCTTTTTATGTTGCTTACGCCTAATTTATTTTACTATAATTGATTACCAGTTAATTAAAAAATAAAAATAAATTTGTGCATAAATAAACTTAAAGAGCCATTAAATCTTTAATATTATAATGATATATTTGCAACTTTTAAAAATAGAATGCATAAGTAATAATGAATAAAAAAAATTAAAGCAATTGCATAAATGATTGATAATAACACAGTCCAAAAAATAATTGATACAGCTGAGATTGTAGATGTTGTAAATGATTTTGTTTCTCTAAAAAAAAGAGGTGTAAATTATATTGGATTATGTCCTTTTCATAATGAGAAAACTCCCTCGTTTATAGTGTCTCCTGCAAAAGGAATTTATAAATGTTTTGGTTGTGGCAATGCAGGTAATTCTGTTCGTTTTATTATGGAACACGAAAAACTTTCGTATCCCGAATCGTTGAAACATTTAGCAAAAAAATATAATATAGAAGTTTTTGAAAAAGAACAAACTACCGAAGAAAAGGAAAAAAGAAGCGAACAAGATAGTTTATATATAGTTAGTGCATATGCACAAAAATATTTCACAAAAATACTTCACGAAAACAACGAAGGAAAAGCAATTGGTTTAAGTTATTTTTATGAAAGAGGTTTTAGATTAGATATTATAAAAAAATTTGAACTTGGCTATAGTCTCGAAAAAAGAGATGCATTTGCTAAACATGCACAAAAAAGCAGCTACAAATTAGATTATTTAGAAAAATCTGGTTTAGTAATAAAAGGAAATAATAATTTATTTGACAGATTTAGTGGTAGAGTAATATTTCCGATACACAGTATATCTGGAAAAGTTATAGGTTTTGGAGCAAGAACACTAAAATCGGATAAAAAAATAGCAAAATACCTAAATTCACCTGAATCTCAGATATATCATAAAAGCAACATACTATACGGTTACTATTTTGCAAAACAACAAATTATTAAAACTGATAAATGCTATTTAGTCGAAGGATATACTGATGTTATATCACTCTATCAGTCAGGAATAGAGAATGTTGTTGCATCATCGGGGACATCGCTAACGCTTAACCAAATAAGATTAATAAATAGGTTTACCAAAAACTTAACTATTATTTTTGATGGCGACGAAGCTGGTATCAAAGCATCGTTAAGAGGAATTGATATGGTTCTAAAAGAGGGACTAAATGTAAAAGTATTATCACTACCAACTGGAGAAGATCCCGATTCTTTTTCTAAATCTCTAAATTATGATGCGTTAATTAAATATTTTAATAATAATGAACTTGATTTTATTAAGTTTAAAACAAAGTTGTTGCAAGAAGAAGCAAAAAATGACCCTATAAAAAGTTCAACATTAATTTCGGATATTGTAAAATCTATTTCTTATATTCCCGATAATATAACTCGCTCGGTATATATAAAAGAGTGTAGTACACTTTTAAATATTAAAGAAGAGGTTCTATATAATACACTAAACTCTTTTAGAAAGAAAAACTTAACAAATGAATATAAAAAGGTAAAAAGAAACGAACGAAATCAATCAAAAACTACTTCTGCCCCCTTACCAGCATTTATTGATGATGTATATTCAAAAAATGAAGAGCATGAAATAATTTATTTTCTATTAAATTTTGGAAATGAAATATTATATCCTGCAAATGAAACTAAAAACAATGATATAGCTGTAGCTCAATATATTATTGATGAAATTCAAAACGAAGATCTCAAATTCAAAAATTTAATTTACAAAAAAATATTCGAGGATTACAAATATCATATTACTAATAATATTAATATTGATGAGAAATATTTTACAAATCATATAAATAAATCAATTTGTACTCTATCAGCAAGTTTGCTTAGTAAAAACTATAAACCAAGCAAAATATGGGAAACTGGAGGAATTATAGTCGAAACTCCCGAAAAATCATACAAAACAGATGTTCCAAAATGTATTATTACATATAAACTTAAAATAATACAAATGGCACTACGCCATATTATTCAGCAAGTTAAAGAAGTTCAAAATAATGATGAAAACATTATTAGTGAACTTCAAAATAAGATTAAGGTATTGAATGAGAAAAAAATATTATTAGCCAAAGAATCAGGTCAAAGAACAATATTGTATATGTAAGGTCTTCGACCTATTTTATGATACTTAGGTATGAAATAGCTCTAAATCCTTAAAAAGATTCTTTATAAGTTGTAACCCATGTAGCGTTTTCCATAAATTGTAATAATCTGAAAGCATTATCACCAAAACAAAAATCTGTCATACGAAGTATACCAAATTTTGCTAAAATACCTGACTGTGATTTAGATGGTATATATGGAATAGAGTCATTCGCTGACCAACCTGCAGGAGGTCTTGTTCTTGACAAAAGTGGGTATTCTTTATATCTCAGTCTCCACAGATTACCAAGTGTTTCTTCAGGATTTTTAATTTTATGTTTTTTTAATAAATCTTCTTTTTTAGGATTGGCTTTAGATCTTTGAATCCCTCTTATTTGAGCAAAAAAAGTATGTCTTGTAACAATTCTTATATTTTTTTCACCACTAGGTAAAATATGAACAATGCCAAAATGATTTGTACCACCACCTGCCGATGGCATTAAATTAAATCCAAAATAATACCCATCACCTGACTCATTTCCTCCAAATGTAGAGTTTTGTGAAAAAGAGATTAATCCAGAGATTATAAAAAAAACTATAAGCAAAAATTTTTTCATGTTTGGCTTGTTTAAAATTAATAATGTAAATTTATGAATTGTTAAAAAATAACTTTCCGATTTATTTTTTGTAAGATACTTATAAGTAGTGTATTAAGACATAAGTTGCTTAAGTTTATAAATGTAATAATTTGACAGGATTTACATGATTAACAGGATTTTAAACATGTAAATCCTGTTAATCCTGTCTAAATAATACTAAAGAAACTTACGTCTTGTTACAGTAGGTTATCATATAAAATCGACACTTTGTAAAGTTATAACTTATTGTAATTCTGGTGTAAACAAAATTATCAATTGTTTATTATCAATTGTCAATTACTTATATAGGTGTAAACCAATTCGTAATTCGTCATTCCCTTAACTATTTTGATAACTGTGATATTTATTAAAGTAGGCAATATCACTCTCGAGTTATACGTTGCCAGCTTTTGTTTTGTTTCATATTTTAATAAAAAATATTACTTTCAGTATTTTTCATGTAAAGATAATTCAATTTCAACTAAAACAGGGCAGTGGTCTGAATGTTTAACATCTTTAAGAATTGATGCATTTTTAATCTGACTTTTTAAAGATTCAGAAATCATATGGTAATCAATTCGCCAGCCTTTATTTTTATCCCTAGCTCCGCCACGATAACTCCACCAACTATAATTATCAGGCTCTTCGTTTATTTCTCTAAAACTATCAATATATCCATTGTCTACAAATGACTGAAACCAGTCTCTTTCTTCGGGTAAAAATCCTGAAGTTTTTTGCTGTTTTTTAGGATTATGTATATCAATCCATAGTCTACAAATATTATAATCACCCGAAATTATAAGTTTTTTGCGAGTTTCTTGAAGCTTGTTTATGTAGTTTTGAAAATCGGTTAACCAATTTATTTTAAATTCTTGTCTTAAATTACCACTCGAACCAGACGGATGATATACACTTATTACTGAAACATCGCCATAATCGGCTCTTATAAAGCGTCCCTCCAAGTCGTATTTTTCTATTCCCATTCCATACTCAACATAGTCTGGTTTTTGTTTTGTTAATATACCCACACCACTATATCCCTTTTTTTGTGCCGAGTACCAATAGCTCTGGTAACCAAGATGTTCAAATAAATTACTGTCAATTTGATTAGGCTGTGCTTTTGTTTCTTGAATACACACAATATCAGGGTTTTCTGCTTTTAGCCAATCTGCAAATCCTTTTTTTAATGCAGCTCTAATTCCATTTACATTATAAGATATTATTTTTTTCATTTTTAACATTTTAAATTTTTGCATAAATAGTATAATTTATAAATATAAATATCAATAAAAATTTAATATATTTATAAAAAAAGTATAATTTTGATTTTTAAAAATTCAAATATATTCAAAAATTGGAAAAAGGTATAATAATAAAATCAACAGGAAGTTTTTATACTGTAAAGTGTGAAAATAATTTGATAATAAAATGTCGAATAAAAGGAAAATTCAGAATAAAGGGGATTAGAACTACAAATCCAATAGCAGTTGGTGATATTGTTGATATTGAGCATGTAGACAAAGATAATATTGGTGTAATAAAAAACATTCATAAACGAAAAAACTATATTATACGCAAGTCAATAAATCAATCAAGACGTGGACATATTATAGCAGCCAATATAGATCAAGCAATTTTAATGGTATCATTAATGTATCCTACAACTCCATTAAAATTTATTGATAGATTTTTGGTTACAACTGAGTTTTATAAAATTACAGCAAAAATAATCTTTAACAAAATAGATTTGTATGATGAAGAAACATTAAAAAAACTTGAAGAACTTAAAAGTGTTTATGAAAAAATAGGATACAAATGCTATGAAACTTCAGCAAAAGAAAAAATTAACATAAATCAAATTACTGAATTATTAAAAAACAAAATTAGTGTAATATCTGGAAATTCAGGTGTTGGAAAATCCACTTTAGTTAATACAATAGATTCAAAATTAGATTTAAAAACTTCGGAAATATCCGATTATCATAAAAAAGGAAAACACACTACTACTTTTTATGAAATGTTTGATTTAGATTTTGGAGGTTCTGTAATTGATACTCCTGGAATAAAGGGCTTTGGAGTTGTTGATATAAAAAAGGAAGATATATCTCATAATTTTCCCGAAATGTTCAGATTGCTTGATAACTGTCGGTTTTATAATTGTACACACACACATGAGCCTGATTGTGCTGTGAAAGACGCTGTTAATAATGGCGATATAAGTTTATCACGATATATTAGTTATGTGAGTATTATAGAAAACGAAGATGAAGACGAAAAATATAGAGATGATATTTTTAAATAAAAGGTCTTCGACCTATATTTATAGTTGCTTATGCGTTAGTACAAAAACTAATGAATCAAGGAATTATGAGTAAAATAAATATCGAAAAACTTTTATAACTGTACTTATATTTTATTTTACCAGTTAGATAAGTTTAATAAAAATGATTCATTATTATAAGTAAAATATTCAAAAATGATTGCTCCAATATATAATATTATAAATAACTCAAACCATCTACTATTATTATAATTTATATAATTTGCCAGAAGAAAAGAAAAAGGGGCTACAGAAACTAAAAATATTTCGATAGATACTGATGGTGATAATATATAAATAAAGACTGTTAATAAAAAAATTACAAAAAATAACTTATAGTAATTACGTTTTCTAATTTTTGTTTTTGAGAAACTACTGAAAATAAATTTACTTGCACTTATAATTAATATTGCCATTATCCCAAACAATATTAAATAGGATAAGTTAATTTCTAATAGTGTATTTTCAATGAATAATTTATTAGGAATATTAACAAAAACATCAATAAAATTATCATTACTAATGTAAATGTACGAAAAGAATAGAAAAATTGGAGTAATAAATCCTATTAAAGTTACAAGCCACTCACGCCATATAAATGGACGCAATATTATTAATGATGCCCAAATTACAAAAATAAAAAAAATCATATTGAAATAGAACAAGACCGAAACCGATAGAAAAAATGAAGCATCAAAAAAGTTTGAAAGTGCATTGAGTTTATCATGAGAACCAAGAACTCTATATATGGCTAATAAAAAAAATAAATTAGAAAAAATAATTGGATTAAGTTTATTTAGACTAATAAAGCTACTTGCGAATAATAAAAAAAAGAACCCAACAGCATAATTTAAGTTATAAGTAACTTGATATTTTTGATTTATCCCAATCACTATATATGTTTGAAGAAGTATTAGCAAATAAGCAATAATTATTTGCAAACCGTGAAAATTACTATATGATATGAGTTGCTCAATCTGATTATAGAACATCATATTATTTGGAGAACTAAGACTTATAGTTTCGATGGAGTTGACTAAATATGGTTTTATCCATAATAGAAGTCCTAATATTGGAAGAAAAAATAATATAAATGGTTGATTACTTTTAAATAAACGTGTAAACATATTTTTTATTAATATATCAAGGCTTTTGACCTTTTTAATGACGTTTTCGCATTCTATTTACATACTATCAATGTGTATATCAGTGAAATATAAATATTGGAAAACTTTTGCTAAACTACCTAATTGTATCATTGTATAATTGTACCATTGTACTGGTTTTATAAAAATTAATAAATTACAACAATATTATTAGTTCAAATTTTACTCTTTTTTTTATTGTGTTGCTTTTGCCTTTCAGGGCGTTTTTGCTTACGAATACTACACATAGGGCGTTGTCCCATGTTAATGCTTATGCCTTTCAGGGCAAAAAAACTTAAATAAGCTATCTTTGCTAGTATTTTTATAAGACCACCATTGTACCATTGTATAATTGAATCATTGAATCATTGAATCATTGTATAATTGTACCATTGTACCATTGTACCATTGTACCATTGTACCATTGTACCATTGTACCATTGAATAATTGAAAGTTTATAAATCAAACCCAATATCTTTTCTAAAAAACTTACCTTCAAATTTAATATTCTTTGCAGTTTCATAAGATTTATTTAAAGCTGATTCTATATTTTTTCCAAAAGCACTTACTGCCATTACGCGTCCTCCGTTTGTTAAAATAGAATCATTGTCAATTTTAGTTCCTGCATGAAAGATAATAGTATTATTTTTTTCTGAAATATTTGAAATTACCTTTCCTTTCTCATAATTTTCTGGATAGCCTTTGGATACCAAAACAATTGTAGTTACTGTTCTTTCGTCTAACTCAATGGTTTTAGTGTTTAGGTTTTTATCTGCCACACTGATTAGAAGTTCCAAAAAATCATTTTTTATTCTTGGAATAACAACTTGAGACTCTGGGTCTCCCATTCTTACATTGTATTCTATTACGAAAGGATTCCCTTCAATATTCATTAAACCAAAGAAAATAAAACCATTGTAGTCAATTTTATCTTTTATAATACCTGCAATTGTTGGTTTTATAATTCTATCTTCTACTTTTTTCATAAAAGGCTCATCAGCAAATGGAATAGGAGAAACAGCTCCCATGCCACCAGTATTTAAACCAGTATCGCCCTCGCCAATACGTTTATAGTCCTTAGCTTCAGGTAGAATTTTATAGGAACTACCATCAGTCAATATAAAAACTGATAGCTCAATACCATCTAAAAACTCTTCAATAACAACAGTATTTCCTGCACTTCCAAATTTTCCATCAAACATTTCAATAAGCGATTGTTTTGCTTGTTCAATATTATCAATTATTAGTACACCTTTTCCGGCTGCCAAACCATCAGCTTTCAATACATATGGTGGTGATATTTTGTTCAAAAAATTAATAGCTTCATTTAAGCTTTCCTTAGTGAAACTACCGTAGTTTGCAGTTGGAATATTATGTTTTATCATAAATTCTTTGGCAAAACTTTTGCTACCCTCTAGTAAAGCTCCTATTTTTGATGGTCCAATTAGTTTTACGTCTGATAATAATTTATCGGCAATAAAATAGTCCCTAATTCCATCAACCAGAGGTGCTTCTGGTCCCACAACAAGCAGATTAATTGAATTATTGATTACAAACTTTTTTATTTCTTCAAAATTTGTTAAACTAATATCAACATTTTGACCTAGCTTTGCTGTACCTGCATTTCCTGGAGCTATATATAATTTATTCAACTTAGAACTTTTAACTATTTTCCAAGCCATTGTATGTTCTCTACCACCTGATCCTAAAAGTAATACATTCATTTCCTATAATTTTTAGGTCTTCGACCTATTTAATGTTGCTTACGCCTTAATAATTTTGCCTGCAAAGCTAAAAAATTAATTCTAATTATCTTTTTAAATTACCAAAGTTCCTTATAAAATTTTTCAAAATTAATAGGTTTTTCATAATTCGAATCTAAAAAAACAATTTCAACTACCTTTTTCATTCCGTTATCATAAGTTGAATTATACTTATCACCTAATCCATAAGCATAAACTTCAGTTGTTACTTTACGATTATTAATTAAGTATTTTTTTAAACTTTCGGCTTGCTTTTGAGTTAATTTTTGATTGTATCTGGCAGAACCTCTTTTATTTATATGTGTAAAAATAATAATCTTGTATTCCTTTTCCGATAATTTTGTTGAAAGCTTGTTTAAAACCGAATGTGAGGACGAAAAAATTTTATCACTATTATTACTAAATACAATATCAGATAAAACATATAGTTTTAATAATATTAACTCCTTGAACTTCCATGCTTTACTATTGTTTTCTTGAGATTTTAGAAAAAAAGGACTTACTAATATAAACAAAGCTAATAAAATTACTGAATTTTTTGTTTTCATAAGTGTATAATAAGTAATTAACAATGAATAATGAACAATTAACAATTTTGTTTACGCCAGAATTACAATAAGTTACAACTTTACAAAGTGTCGATTTTATACAATGACCTACTTATATATTTAGAATGAAAATTATGAATTACGAATTACGAAAAAAATAGTAATCATTCATAATTTGCTATTTACATTAAAAAATAGCTAAGGAGTCTAAGGCAAATCACAAATAATAATTAACTACATTATAGTGATTTACAAAAAAGTGTAAGCCACATTAAATAGGTCGAAGACCTTATATTTGGGAATAACGTTACTATATTGAAAATCTTGTTTAAAGATACTCATAAAAATTTGATTTCAACATTTTTAAGCCAGGTATTTTATATATAATTGTTAACAGCCTCAGAAAATCCACTATTTGTATTTGAGCTTGTCAATTTATAAATTTCTTTTAAATCACTAGGTGCATTACTAACAATATAACTAAAATTTGTCCAATTTAGTAAATCTATATCATTATAATCATTACCAATAGACATTGTTTGTTTTCTTTTAATTTTAAGTTTCTTACAAATAGATTTAACTCCCGAAGCCTTGGATATTTTTTTAGGAAAAACTTCTATCCAAATAGATTTCCCATCCAAAGGAGAGCTTGCTCGTATTATCTTATAATTTTCAATTTGATTTTTAATATTGTTGAATTTTTCTAAATCATAAGGAATTATACCAATAAATTGACTTGCAATATTTGGTATTTTATTATTAACTAATCTTTTTGCATATTTTTTATAAATCATATTTCTGTTTTCAAAATCCAAATTTTTGTTTCCACTTGTATAATACCAAAAATGATGATTATCGGGTATTGAATTTTGAATAGAAAAATCTATATTATTTTTAATAAAAATATCAGATATATATTTAATATCTTTATTGTTGAGAACTTTATGAGATGTTATTTTTTTTGATTTCCAGTTTACTAAACCAAGCCCAGACGAAAATATTAAATAGTCAATTGGAAAATTATCTTTCAATACTTTTTTTGAACTATATAGCGACCTGCCAGTAGCTACAACTCTAATAATATTCCTATTTTTAAGTTTTTTTAATGTCTCTAAATCCATTTTACTTACTTGTTTCGAGTTATTAAGTAAAGTACCATCAAGGTCGGTAATCACCATTTTTAATTTAGAATTAATCATATTTTGATGTTTTTAGGCGACCTGTACAATTTACATTTAAGGTCTTCGACCTATTTATAGTTGCTTATGCATTAGTACAAAGATAATTTAATCAGAAAGTTATGATAAGTAAATGTCGAAAAACTTTTGTAACAGTACTTTAATTTTTGCTTTTTTTTTGAATTTAAACCAGCTTTGTTTATGTTTGTTCCAAAATGATGAAGACATCTTAGGTTGTTTTTTTATTATAGTACAAAGTTAAAAACTTATTGTTTCTTTTCAAATATAACTACCCGTTTATAAAAATGCGTAAGCCACATTAAAAAGGTCAAAGACCTTACTTTTTGATTATCACATTTATAACATTTAAAAAAAATAATATAATGAGCAAAAGAATACTTATTGTAGACGACCAAGCTGAAAACTTACAGGTAATTGCTGATATTCTTAAATATGATGATAATTCATATGAAATAATGAAAGCTCCAAATGGTAGAATTGCTCTAAAACTTATTAGTAGAAAAATCCCTGACTTAATAATATCTGACTGGGAAATGCCAGTAATGGACGGTATAGAGTTTATCAAAAAATTAAGAAAAGACAAAAAAACTATTGATATTCCTGTAATTATTTGTACAGGAGTGATGTTAACGTCCGAAAATTTGCAGACTGCACTTCAAGCAGGAGCATCTGACTATATTCGTAAACCAGTAGATAACATTGAATTAGTTGCTCGCACAAATTCAATGTTGCAACTAGCAGCATCGAAACAAATAGTAAAAATGCAAAATAGTGAACTGGAACAACAAAAAGAGGAAATTATGTCAATTAATGATTCTCTTTTTGAAAAACAAGAAATTATAACGAATCAAAAACTTTCTCTTGAAAACAACCTTCAAAAACAACAAATACTTAATAAACAACTATCCGATAAAAATATTGAGTTAGATAAATTTGTAAAAAAATTAAAACAATCTGAAATTATAATTACTAAAAAAAATACCGAATTGCTAAAACTCTCTCATGTAGTCAGTAATACAGATAACGGTGTAATGATAATTGATAAAACAGGAAAAATAGAATGGGTAAATAAAGGGTTTACAAAATTATATGGCTTTACATTAGAGGAGTTTACTTCTAAAAGTGATAATATATTTAAATGTAGTACAAACACCTACATTAATAATTTTATTAAAGATGCAATTGATAATAAAAAATCTGTTGTTTATAAAGTTGAATTAACACATAAAAACAACTCAAAACTTTGGATACAAACTACATGGTCTCCAGTAATTGATAAAAATGGTGATTTGATAAACTTAGTTGCAATTGATGCAGATATTACTGAAATAAAAAGAGCTGAATGTAAAATAAGAAATCAGAACAAAAATATTACTGATAGTATAAATTATGCAAAAAAAATTCAGACAGCTGTTTTACCCTCTCCCGAAATTGTTAAAAAAATTTTGCTGGAACATTTTATATTTTTCAAGCCTCGTAATATTGTTAGTGGTGATTTTTACTGGATAAAAAAAGTAAAGCAATTTGTAATGCTTGCAGCAGTTGATTGTACAGGACATGGAGTTCCTGGAGCATTTATGAGTATGCTTGGAGTTTCGTTTATGAATGAAATATCAGAAAAACATGAGTTTTCTAAAGCATCTATATTTTTAGAAGAGCTGCGAAATAAAGTAAAATTAACATTAAAGCAAACAGGTAAACAAAATGAAACAACAGACGGTATGGATATTGCTTTTTGCATTATCAACACCGAAACAAATACTGCTCAATATGCTGGTGCATACAATCCACTTATAATTATTAGAAACAATAAACTTGTTGAATATAAAGCTACAAGAAATCCAATAGGTTTTTATTTAAAAGAAAAAAAATTTAACAATAATAAAATTTCATTAAAAAAAGAAGATTTAATTTATCATTTTTCAGATGGTTTTAATGATCAAATCGGAGGTGAATACAACAGAAAATTTATGTTTATGAATTTCAAAAACCTATTACTCGAAATTCATAAGTTACCAATGGTTGAGCAAAAACAAAAACTTGCAAGGGTTTTTGATAACTGGAAAGCTAAAGAAAAACAAACTGATGATGTTATTGTACTTGGAATAAAAATTCAATAGAAACATGAGCAAAAGAATACCTATTGTAGATGCTCAACTTGAAAACTTACGTGTAATTGCAAATATACTTAAATATGATGATAATTCATATGAAATAACGATTGCTCCAAATAGTAGTATTGCTTTGAAACTTATTGAGAAGAATACTCCAGGTGTATATATTAAGTGAAAAATACCCACTATTTCAGTTGAAAAGTATCCACCATTAATATTTTTCAACCAACTTTGAGAGCTAATGTTTGTCGTTGTTTCTTTTCATAGGGCGATGCCCATCGCCGTCAGGCTAAAGATAACTCATTGACAATCAGATACGTAACACGAGT
>JAOZVK010000653.1 GCA_029938185.1 Bacteroidales bacterium
TTTAATTTGCCATTGTTTTTGTTCAATTTGACGCTTTTTGTGAGTTCTGGGAATATAGCAAATAGTTCGTCCCTTAAGGGACTTTATGTAATAAGTTCTTTTAATACCACGATTATCATCGTGGTTTAATAATAGTTGTCGTCCTTACGGACTTTGATTGCACAGTTTGAATATTTCCCAAAAATGCCGTAGGTATGACCTCTTAAACAGCATAGAATTAAACAAATAGCCCATTTTCTTATTTCTGCGAAATATCATAAGGTTTAAGAACAGATTTTGAATAATTATATTGAGTTTCATCAGTAGTAATTTCTAAATTAATGGGATATTTACTATATTTAATAATCCATTTTACAACAATATCTGCCCATATTTGTGAGCCAATTGTTGATGGGTGTGTCCAATCGCCTTTTTTTCTTGATATTTTTAATGTATCAGACCTGAAAAAACAATCTTTATTAAGTGTTTGCTCAAAAATTGTATTTAAACCTAACGAGCGTTTACGTTTAAGTGGACCAACCCAAACTGTTTTATGATTTTTTAAACTGGTTTTTATTTTTTTTATATCATTAATCATTTTGTCAGTATCTTTAAACGATAGTTGATTTGTTCCTAATAAAACAATAACATAAGATGGTTTTATATTTTTAAGATATTTAGTAATCGTATCAGTAATTGCAAATGTTTTAATTGAAGCACTTACCCAAGAGATTGTAGTAAGTTTATGAAAATTGGTATTAGTGTAACGTTTAAAGCCTTTCATAAAAAAATATGCTTGTGAGTCTCCAATAAGTAAAATATTTTGAACACTTGTATCTATTGTTTTGTATGTTCTACCATTTACAATTTGTATTTTATGCTTTTTAAAAGATTTAGAATAAATTTTAGTATTATTTTTATTGTTACATTGAGCAAAAACAAGACTTATGTAAACTATCGAAACTAAAAACCAAAATAAATCACATCTTTTTTTTGAATAAATATTTATCATAGGAAATAATGAATTATAAATTACGAATTTGGTTTACACCTGATATAAGTATCTTACAAAAAACAAATCGTAAGATTATTTTTAAACGATTCCTAAATACCATATCAACTAAGTAAGTACTGTTACAAAAAAAATTCAATATTTACTTATTTATAATTCCTTGATTAGATTGCCTTTATACTAATGCGTAAGCAACTATAAATAGGTCGAAGACATTAGGTCTATAGATAAAAATGATACTTTGTAAAGTTGTAATTTATTGTAACTATGGTGTAATCAGAATTATCAATTGTCCATTACTTATAATTATTGTAAGTGTTGTGTTTTTTATTATTCTTTCAGAATCGAACTAATGATTGAAAAATAAAAAACAATACCAATTCATAAGGCACTGAAATAACATTCAAAATTAATTCAAAAAAGAACGAAACAAAATTTAGTTGAAAGTATTTGTGAAATAAATAAAAAGAAATTTTATCTTTGCATTACTTAATAAATCTAAAACTTACCAAAATGAAAACAGAAAAAAATCCAAACAACGAAGATTTTATCATAATTCCTAATCCTATTTATGATGTAGTTTTCAGATATTTAATGCAAGATGATGGTAGTGCTATCATAATATTATCAACATTAATAAACCAAAAAATTATCCAACTTGATTTTCGTCCCACAACTCATGCACAAAAAAAAACAGACCAAGAAAACAAACAACAAATTGAGCGTTTAAAAAGTAAAAAATATGAAAAAGCAAAAAGTAAAATAATAAATGATACTAAACTTAACAAAATAGAAAAGGAGAAAAAAATAAATGAGATAATAATCAAAGCCCCTACAACAGAACAAGACATCAAACTTGTACATCTTGATTTTACGGCAATAATAGAATTAGAAGATGGACAACAAGAAATGGTAATAATAGAACTACAAAAAGTAGAAAATGAGAGCGACATTTTTAGATTTAGAGAATATATTGCATCAAATTTAATAAAAAAAAGAAAAGTTGCTGTAACAGATTCAGATACTGGATTGACAAAAAAAAAAGAAGTTCATTATCGTTTAATTCAAATATTCATTTTAAACTTTACAATAGAAAATGAGATACAAGATTTAATGATTAGAACCAAACAATTAAAAACTGGAATATTTACAAATAAAAACTTTGATTCTGACATCAATTTTATACAAGAATTAACTTATGAAATTTACGTTGTTCAGTTGCCATACATTAGCAAAATAGATGAAACCGCTTATAAATATAGTGAATATAAAAATGAATTATATGCACTTTTAAAAATATTTGACCAACAAGAAATAACCGATGACAATGAACACAGACTCAAATTAGCCAAAAAAATTTTCCCAAAATCATTAGAGCGAGTTTTAAAACGTCTTGGCTCTGCCGACATAGACAATCCCGATTTAGAAAAACAAATGCGTGCCGAAGATGTCTATTTAAACGCCTTAAAAGATAGAGATAATAAAATTAGTTATTTTAAACTAAAATTTAAAGAAACTACTAAAGAACTGGATAGCAATACTAAAGAATTAGGTAATGAAAAAAAGATAATTAAAGATAAAGACAAAAGAATATTAAAATATGCTAAGTTTTTGAAAGATAATGGAACTCCATGGTGCGAAATACAAAAACAAACAAATTTATCTAAAGAAGTGATAGATAAATTATAACAAGTCACAAGTTTCGGCTACTCAGGTAAAATTGGACAGTATTATTTATCGGGTATTTCGTAACAGGATAAAAATCAATCCTGTCAAAAAATAAAATAATGTCCAATACTGGGCTTATAAAAACTAATAAT
>JAOZVK010000654.1 GCA_029938185.1 Bacteroidales bacterium
AAGGTTTTAAATAAAAAATAAGGTTTTTAAGAATAAAAAAAGTGTAAACTACTTTGATATTTATGAAAAATGCCAAATTTTTACCTAAATTTAAGTTTTCTTCTTATTTTTTCAAATGTCCAACTTCTCATTGATAACCATCGAGTAAATGGGAGTGTTATGCTTGTTTTTATCAAAAACATACCTTTAGATTTATTTCCATATGGTGTAAAGTCGTTTTCATCAACATAATTTGAAAACACAAAATTTTTAGTAAGGTAACTTGCCTCAACACTTATAACATAATAATTTATACCTACAAAAAATAATAAATTTGATTTATTAAGCAATTTGGGGTTAGAATCCTTGTAGTTGTCTTTAGTCCAATCAACAGTCTGGCTATGAACTAAACTTATATTATAGTTGTACTGTCCACCAAAAAAAAGATATGTCTGGTTTTTGTATATATCTTTTCCAATTTTAAAATATAGTGGTAATCCTATAGAATGGACTTTAAATTTTTCTATAAGTTTATACTTTCCATTATTTGTTAAATATGTTGTTCTATTCCCATACATTTGGTATTCAACTCCAATATTAATTCCAAATTTTTCATTTTTATAATCAAAGTTATAAACTAAACCAGCACTAACACCTGGTGTGTAATTGAAATATTTTTTTCCACCATCAACATCTGAGCTGAGTTTAATTAGAAAATCGTTACCATTCACTACTAAAAATCTGTTTTGTGGATTTTTGTTGTCCCCAAAAAAATTATGAATAGCTCCAACTCTAAATGTAAAATATCTATATTCAGATTGCGAAAATATTGAAAATGTAATTAATATGTTTATTACTAAAACTGATAGCTTTTTCATATATATAATATCTTTTTTTTGTATTGCTGTTTATTTTTATTTATGGTGTAAATATCCATATGTCACTAAATTTTTTTGTACCATCGAAGCCTGTACCTATAAATCCCCTTGCACCTATTGCAAAACTAATAGCCATTGTACGTATCCCTCCTTCAAAATTTCTTGCTTTGGTCCATTCATCGCTATTAGGATTGTATCTCCAAAAATCCATATATAATGTAGTTTCATCATTTCCTAGACCAACAAAACCTTCTTTTATAGTCTCTAAATCTTCGGTTAACCAATCAATACCAAAGCCTACTGCATTAGCTCTTGCTGTTCCTGTGAAATCGCCTTTACGTGACCATTGACCAAGTTCTTCTACAAATTTAGGTGCCGAAAATTCCCATATATCGTCAAAATATGTTCCGTCTTGCTCACCCAAACCTACAAATATTCTTCCATTAGCAGTAAATGTTACAGCGTTTTTTCTTGCATACAAATCATTGTCTCCTAACCGTGTTACTTGTCGCCACTTACCTAAAATATCATTAGGATCATTTGGATCATCTTTTGCATCAGGATCATATTCATAAAAATCAGCTCTTTCAACTCCTTTATATTCACCAAGCCCAACGTATCCTTTTTGGTTTGCTGTAAAAGCAACAGCATTTGTAACAGGAAAACCTGCATACTCAGCTTTTGGTTTCCATAATTTAGTTACTTGACTGTATTCCCAAATATCATTTTTTTCGTCCCTTCCATTTGATCCTAACCCCACATAGGCTTTAACACCTATAACAAAGGCAATTGCTCCTTTTCTTTTTCCTCCAGGGAAACCAGATATTTGAGTCCAGCTATCTTCTTCAGGGTCATATTCCCACATATCAAGTTGTAAATTTCCTCCATCATTTCCTATTCCTATGTATCCCTTTTTGTTTATAGAAAACGAAACAGCATCTTCTCTACTAATTGCAGGGAATTTTGCAGTTTCAGACCAAAAATTATGAGGGTCGGTTGTTGTAAATTTTATTATTTTGGGGTTATAGCCAGTATCCTTTTCTGTAATAACATAGGAACGAATGTAGTAATCTGTTGTTTTTTCCAAGCCACTAATAATACTCGTAAATTTAAAAGGTTCTTCTTCTGTGTGTGCTCCCAAATGGGTGGCATTGTCATTTAAAACAATTGGAACTTGTGTTACAGAAGACCAGCAATGACCATGATCAACTATTTTTGAACTTGAGTCAATTATTAAAAAAGCACCATAAGCTTTTGCTGTATAAGCTGCTATGCTATAAACTGAATCTGTATCCATATTGTAATTCATATATGCTCCATGTCGTGTTATTACCGAGCTACTTGTATCTAAACTTTTTGTAATTGTAAAATCCACTCCTTCTTTTTTGCAGCTAAACAAAATAAGCGAAAGAATAAATAAAATAAAAAAACTATGTTTCATTCGGATAATATTTAATTGTATTGCAACTTTATATGACATATGAAAACTTTTGTATTAATTATCAAAAATAACACCAAAAATTTAAGGCTCTTAGAGTCTTTTTAGCTTGCTTGCGTATATATTTTTTACAACACTTGATTATAAGTTGATTAAATAGTGAAAATAAATTTATGTGTAAAGAAACTTATAGAACCAATTTTATAGTTAGTTTTGTATATTTTTGTATATTTTTTTACCTTGTTTAAGCCAATATAAATTAAAATTTTAGACTAATTTAATAATATTTTGGCTATCCCGTAATAAATGTCCTTGTTTTTCAAGTAGTTTCAACTACAAAGTAAGTACAAATTTTCATAATTTTGCTTGTCTTTGCAGTTTAAATTAGCAACTTATAATTGATAGCCAACATTTTTACTTGATATATAATTAGCTGATATCTGATAGCTTATATCTGGGCTTATAAAAACTAATAATTTACAAAATATTATTAGTTCTAATTTTATT
>JAOZVK010000194.1 GCA_029938185.1 Bacteroidales bacterium
GTTTTTACCTATTTAGTATAGAGCTTACTTTTTGAAATACCGTTTATTATATATTTTGCGTAAGCAACATTAAATAGGTCGAAGACCTTAATTTAATGTTTGTAAGTCAAATCCTTGTTTAATCTTCTTTTTAAAAGAAAAATAGTAATAGGTTGTTGCTAAATAGCGTTGTTTATAAAATTTATTAATAAGGAATAATTTAATGATAATTGGAAAAAAATATATAACTCTGATATTTTTTGCTTTGTTTTTGATAAAAATAGAGGCTCAAAACAATACAATGTATTTTATGCATGGTATAAAACAATCAACACAACTAAATCCTGCAATACAACACAAATGTAAACTTTTCATAGGTATACCAGTATTATCAACATTTCAGTTTAATTTCAATAATACAGGATTTGCACTTGGTGATGTTATTGGCATGGGAACTGGTAGTAAAAGAGACTCCCTTGTTCTAAGTATTAATGAGTTGGACAAAATAGTAAAAAATAAAAATTATTTAAAAACTGAAATGCAAATTGCAATACTTTCAGCAGGTTACAGGTACAAAAACTATTATTTTACACTTGATATTTCAAATAAAACTGATATAAAAATTGGCTATCCAAAAAACTTGATTGAGCTAAAAAATGGTAATGCCGATTATATTGGAGACCTAAATTTTATGACATTAAGCCCATCGGCTTCATTGATTAATTATAATGAAATAGCTTTAGGTGTTTCAAAAAAAATACATGATGGTTTGACTATTGGTGTTAAACTAAAAAGACTTTTAGGGACTGTAAACCTAAAAACAAAATCGACAATGCTCACACTTTCAACTGATTCAGATATTTACCAACTAAAAATGGGAACAAATATTGAATTGAATTCTACTTTTCCTATTACACCAAGCTATGATGACGAGGGCCTAATTGAATCAGTAGAAACAAAAAATATAGATATTATGAAAGATTTTGTATTAACAAAAAATAAAGGTTGGGGTTTAGATTTTGGATTTGACTACAAATATACCGAAAAGATAAATATATATGCTAGTGTTCTTGACTTGGGATATATAAAATGGAAAAATAATACTAATTCAATTAAAATAACAAATTACTTTACTTACGATGGTATTGATTTAGTTGATTTTATGAAAAAAAGAGACACTATTGATTATGTTCAGTTGTATACAGACTCACTAAGAAATAGCTTTAAATTTCATAATAATACAGATGCGTATGTGTCTTTTTTTGTTCCTAAAATTTATATTGGTGCTACTTACAAATTAACTGATAAATATAGATTAGGCATATTATTAAAAACCGAAATATATAATAAATCGCTAAGACCAAATTTTACTATTTCGGCTAATGCTGATTTTAATAAATGGTTTTCGATGACAACAAGTTTGTCTATAATGAATAATAGCATTCGTAACTTTGGTGTTGGTATGATGATAGGAAAAGGACCAGTTCAGTTTTATGTAATTACTGATCAATTATTTTTAAAGTATGTTAGTATTGGAGGTATTCCATATCCAAGCAAAACCAGAGCAGTAAGTATACGCTTTGGTTTAAACTTCTCTATGAAGTGTAAAAAGAAATATAGGGGTAGCCAAGGTCGTAAAAAACGAGGAATTGTTCCTTGTCCAGCATTTAAGCAATACTAAGGTCTTCGACCTATTTATAGTTGCTTACGCATTAGTATAAAGACAACTTAATCAAGAAGTTATGAATACGTAAATGAAGAAAAACTTTTGTAACAGTACTTAGTTTCACAAAACACGGAACAAATCGTAAATATTTTTTGATTGCACAGGTCGATAAATGTCGAAGACCTTATTTCATAATATGAACTTTAGTTCCTTCAAAAGCATTAATTAAAGGTTGGGTAACTAACTGGCTACTTTTTTCAAGTCCAGAGAAAATTAATGTTTTTTGATTATATTTATGTATATTTATTTGTTTTACACGTAATAAACTATCTTTTACAACAAAAACTTCATTATTATTGAATACTGCATTTCTGGGTATTTCCATCGAATTTTTTATACTTACACCACTAAATTCGGCTATTAAATATAAACCTTTGTATAAAGGATATTTGCTTGATGGTTTAATGCTAACAAAAATTGTTATTGATTGAGTTTGAGGGTCAATAAAATTAGATTTTCTTAAAACAGTTCCTTCCCATTTAGCCTCACTACTTTCGGTTGATATATCAACTTTATCGCCAATATTTATCCAAACAGAATTAAATGCTTCAATAGGTACTTCTAATTCTAATTTATCTGTTCTTATTATTTTAGCTATTCTGCTTCCAGGGTTTGCAATTGAACCTGTTTGCAAAAAAACTTCATTAAATGTTCCACTAAAAGGAGCTCTTATATAATATTTTTGTAATCTCAGCTCCTCACTTTTAATCGTATAATAGTCACTTAAAATATTTTTACTAGCAAGGTAAATTTTTTCTTGTTTTGTTCTTATCTTTGGAATTTCGGCTAGGTTTTTATTTAAATCTATTGATTCTAAAAATTTCAGCCAATCATCATAACTTTCATTGAAATCAACTTTAAAATCGGGCAATAAATTTGCAATTGAATTTAAGAATCTACTTTTTCTTGCTTTTAAAATCAATTTGGCTTCCGCATTATACACTTTAGCTAGTAATGCTCCTCTTGTAAAAGTTTGTCCTTTTTTTAGCGGTACGCTTCCTGATAAAATTTTACCTTGAACCTCCGAGCTTAAATCAAAATAATGTTGTGATTCTATTCTGCCCGAAGCCTCAATTGATGAGCTTGTTACCGAATATTCAACTTTTTGAGTCTTAACATATCTTTTTACAATTTTTTTCTTAGGTTTTTCAGGCTTTTCTTTTAGGTTGGCTAATAGTTGCATTCCTCCTATGCCAATACCTAAAATCAAAACTATTGCTACTATTATTACTATTATTTTTTCTTTCATTGATTAATAATTATATTTATGTGTATGATTTTTATAAATTATATCTAAGGTTTTCGACCTATTTAATGTTGCTTACTCATTAGTATAAAAACAATATAATCAATAAGTTACGAATAAATAAATATCGAAAAACTTTTGTAACAGTACTTATATTAGGGGTAAATCAATTCGTATTTTATAATTCGTCATTTCCTTAGGAATAGGTATTAAATAAATGTCCGTTTTGATAGATTAGTTTGTTATTTTACAACTTACAAAAAGTCGCAAATAGTGAACTATTTAAGACTTTTTTTAAGGTAGTAAAATGACAAAATAATGACGCAAAATAGGGCAGTTATTTGATACCTGTTCCTTAACATTGCTTTTGTAACTTATTCTTTCATTTTCAATTATCAAAAAAACGGCTACCCGTCAGAAGTTGGACAGTCTTGTTTTTTAAGTAGTTTTAATCATAGAATTAAAGTAAAGATTAGCGAAACTTTGCGTCAAACTTTGCGTCAAACTTTGTGTAACTCTGCGGTTAAAAAGCGACTAACTTAAAATTGGTAGCCAAAAAAACGATACAAATTTATCAATTAAAATACAAAATACAATAAATTCAGAATTTATTATTTTTAAATTATTGACTCTTAAAATTTGTTCACAATTATATTCTTATTTAATTTTCGGCTACACGTATAGTATTGGACATTATTTTATTTTTTGACAGGATTAACAAGATTTACAGGATTGATTTTTATCCTGTTACGAAACACCTGATAAATAAGACTGTCCAACTTCTGAAGGGTAGCCCCCTAATGCGTAAGCAACTATAAATAGGTCGAAGACCTTAGTTTAAAATTAACCCTAATTGAGTATAGCTAAAAAGTGGCATTTAAAATTACTTTTTTTAACTTTGTGTACTGGTTTGTTACATTTTGCCTGTTTAAAACTGTCGGTGTGGCATTGAAGCCACGCCGACAGTAGGCAGTTATGTTATTGATTTTCATTGCAATTTTTAAAATATAACAACATACAACGAATATAAGTAAAAATATGTGACATGTTTCAAACCACAACACTTTTTTAAACTTTGTGTTAAACTTTGTGCAACTTTGCGGTTAAAATGCATCAAACTTAAAACTAGTAGCCATAATGAATATTGAAAATGTAAATTTAAAAATAAATATAAGCACCCATACAAAAGTTATTACCAATTTTATAATGAGATTGTTTTTTGAAATACAGTTGATTATATGTCAAGCAATTATGTTATTAAATAGGTCGAAGACCTTATTTATGAAACTAACAATAGTTGCAATAGCTTTATCATTGTTATTACCAAAAATTCAGGCACAAAACAAACATGCTTTGCTTGTGGGCATATCCAAGTATAAATACGAAAGGTGGTACCCGATTACTACCGAAAATAATATATCATATTATAAATATGTATTAGAGAAAGCAAATTTTAAAAAGAAAAACATTATTTCACTGACTAATGAAAAAGCAAGTTCAAGCGAAATAATTAAAAAACTACAAAAACTTACAAAAAAAGCGTCAAAAGGCGACAATATATTTATAGCACTTTGTGGACACGGCACAAGAATAGAAGATACAAACAATGATGAAAAAGATAATGACGGCTTTGATGAAGTTTTTGTCAGTTACGATTGTCCAAAAGAATATTCAAAAACATTTACATATATTTCCGATGATACACTTAACTATTATTTAACAAAAATAAGAACAAAAATAGGTGCAAGCGGACAAGTTATTTTTATAGCAGAGTCGTGCTATTCGGGTGGCTTGGAACGTGTAACCGATTTTGAAAATGAATACTACGATTCCGGAACAATCCTAATTTCAAACTATAATCCTGATATTGACTATCCCGACCCAAAAGAGCAATTTGAAGAATTTACCAAAATAAAAAATAAAAATATAGCACCGCTCATTGTTTTTACTGCCTGCCAACCCAACGAGCTTGCACAAAACAGAATGATAAGTTCGCTTCTGGGCGAAAGAATGACAGGGCTGTTTACCGATGCATTTTGCAAAGCTTTTATAAAAAGTATTGAAAGCAAAGAAACATGGAATTACAATAAACTGTATGTTGAAATACAAAAAATAATGAAAATAAATTGTTCTCACTGCCAACAAACCCCCTATGGCAAAGGAGACTTACAAATAAATTTAATACAAAAATAAAGGACTCTGTGAGCCTTTTATTATGAATTATTAAACTTTAAAAAGCTAAAAATGAAAAAATTAATTTTGATTTTATTATCCAGTCTTTTTGTGTCTTTTGCTTTCGGACAAACGGATAGTACGTCTAAAGAAGAAATAAAAATATTGGAGGATAAAGGTTTTAATGCTTTAGAAAATAACCATTATGAAGCTGCAGAATACTGTTTTAAAAAATTATTGAAAATATACAAAAAAGATGGGGAGGCGAATTATCTTAAAATAATTACAACTTGTGAAATTCTGATTTTTATTTATGGTCACCAAGGTTTAAACCACCAACAATTTGAAATTTGTAAAATTAGACACAAATATTTAACCACAAAAATTGATGAATTCTTTCCAGAATACTTAGAAGCTGTTCTCGAATTTGCAAGTGTCTATGCTCATTTTGGTTATATTGATAGTGCTAAAATTATTATGTTAGAAGCAGTTAGTATTTGTGAGAAAAAGAATATTAAAAATTGCTTTTATATTGGATTAATAGCCAGTATATCTGATGCATACAGTATATGTGGCAAGTTACAGGATGCCGAAAAATATTTAGAAAAAGCAAAAGATATAAAAATTGATGTTTCTGAATGTTTTTATAATTTAGCTCTATATCTTGCTGAAGCTATTTTTTTACAAAATAAGGGGAAATTAGATGAAGCACTACAAAATTTAGAAAAAATTCCGCCTTTATTAAAAATTCAAGATTTGGAAATGAGTATTCCAGCTGCCCATTATTACATGCAAAAAGGATCTATTTTAATTTTACAGAAAGAATACTCACAAGCAGAACCAAACCTGTTAAAAGCTAAGAAATTATATGAATTATACCAAATGACTTTTTCTTCAATTTATTCAAATATTTTAAATACTCTTGGGCTGATTTATGCAAAACTGAGAATTACCCAAAAAGCTGAAAAACTGTTATTGAATGCACAAAATATTAACTACAAGATTACGAAAACACACGATAATCTATTTAATATACCAATATTTATGAATATGGGACTTATAAAGGTAGTAAAAGACGATTACTCGGCTGCACTAAAATACTATAAAAAAGCAGATAAATTAAGAGAAAAATACGGAACAACTTTACAAAATAATTTAGCTATACAAAGCGATATTGCTTATATTTATTATATGCTTGATTCTTTAGAACAAGCAGAAAAAATCTATTCCAAATTATTAACAAATCACACTCTTGTAACACAATTCCAAACTACATTGGCAGTGATAAAAATAAATTATTCATTGTTGGCTTTCAATAAGGGAGACATGAAAAAATTTGAAAAACTATCCATTGAATCAATCAAACTATTTGAGCAAAATAAAAAAGGTTTTCCCGATTATCTTTATTCTTTAACAAATTTGATTGGTTATTATGCTGATACAAATAATCCAGATAAACATATATTTTACTTAAACAAAGCAAACAATTTTATAAAACAGCAAATAGAACAAATTTTTACTATTTTGTCCGGAAACGAAAAAATGCAATTAATTAATTTTATTCAATACATATTTTTGGATATGCAATATTCAGCGTATAAAGACTGTGGGTTTCAGTCTGACGCATCAAAAACGAGTTTTTTTGAAATTCAATTATTTCTTAAAAACATAATTCTTTATTCTGATAAAAATATTACCAATTTTGCCAAAAACTCAGCCGACAGCACAATTCAGTCTCATTATAAAGAATATATAAAAGCAAATCAAAATGAAGAAAAATTATTAAACTCTGGAAGTTATTCAGATTTGGACAGATTGCTGGCAAATGAGAAAAAGGAAACGGCACAAAAAAATTTATCAAAAGAAGTCTGCAAAAAAACAGATTTTACCAAAATATTTACAGAAAATACAACTATAGAAGATATTAAAAATGCTTTAAAAGAAAACGAAGTTGCAATAGAATTTATTAAACTAAAAGACTATTTTGAAGATGTTTCTGATTACTATGCCTTAATATTGTTCAAAAACAGTAAATCGCCTGTAATGATAAAACTTTTTGAAGAAAAAGAATTACAAAAAATAATATTTAAAAATAAAGACTCAGAAACAATAATAAAAATTAATTCATTATACAGTTACAAAAGCGGACTTTATGATTTAATTTGGCAACCTATTGACAGTATGCTTACTGGTGTTAAGAAAATATATTTTTCGCCTGGTGGTTTGTTACACAATATTTCTTATGCTGCTCTGCAAAACAAAAAAGGAGAATATATTTCGAAAAAATATAAAATGCAACAATTTATAAATTTAAAATCAATTTGCGAACCTTATGTATTTTCATTCAGCAAAAAACCTGATGCCGCAATTTTTGGAGATATTAACTACTACACATCAACCAAAAAGATGCAAGAAAAAGGCAACAGCTATCGAAAAATAATTAAGAAAAATTATAGGAAAAAAGAAAATCTTGAACGCTCAACAATAAATCCGTTAAAACATTCAAAATTCGAGATAGACTCAATAAATAGTATTTTAAAACAAAATAAATGCAAATCATTTGTTTACTCAAGAGAAGATGCAAACGAAGAATCAATAAAAAAACTTACAGGCAATTCACCCAAAATAATTCATATTGCAACACATGGAGAGTTTGTTTCGGAAGAAAAACTAAGTAAAAAATATAACAGAAAAGAATTATTTGCAATGTCAAGAAATTATAAAAATATTTATAATAATCTCTCAAAGTCATGTTTGTTGTTCTCTGGAGCAATTAATTATATTAATAAAAAAGAAATTCCAGATAAGACAGATGACGGCATTTTGTGGGCTTATGAAATAGCAAATTTAGATTTATCCAACACCGAAGTTGTTGTACTTTCAGCCTGTAAAACAGGACTTGGTGATATCAAAGGCAATGAAGGAATTTTTGGATTACAGCGAGCTTTTAAAATTGCTGGTGCAAAACATCTAATTGTATCCCTATGGAAAGTATCGGATAAACACACGTATAGATTTATGAAAGAGTTTTATAAAAACTGTTTTAAAGAAAAAGACTTAAAAACAGCTTTCAATAAAACACAAACTATTCAAAGAAAAAAATATCCTAATGAGCCTTATTACTGGGCAGCTTTTGTTCTTGTGCAATAAAAAATTCGACTTACAAATGCCAGCTACATACGTAAAGTTTAATAGTTCACTGCACACGTTCGAGAAAATTTAATGTCAATATTTTGACTGTAAATAAAATTATATTAACTATTAATAGATTGATATAATGAGTATTAAAGCATAAAATAATATTGACATTACTTGTTAGCACATTAAATTTTTACTAAGTTTGTAAAAAAATTAAAAATTTTGGGAAAAGATAAAATCATATTATTACTAGAAAAGGGCAAAAAAAGTGAAGCCTCCGTAGCTTTGCTTTTAAAAAAAGAATTCTATGAAAGGAATATATTTCAGTATTTGATAAATGAATATAAGCAAAAAGATGATAAATCTAAAGATATTATCATGCAGTTTGCTGTAAAAAAATTTGTTAATCTAAAAAAAAATGAAATTTCCGAAATAAACAACAAAGAAGATATTTTAAAAAAACTAAAATATATTGTCGATACATTAGCACGCAAAATAGAAACAAAAGAAAACCATAAAGAAATAATAATTGACCTAAGAATGCTTGAGTATATTTTTCCGGAACTAAGGCAAAAAATTAACAACAGAACAAAATTACTTGATAATCGTTTGACAGGAAAAAAATTGTTTACACATCGTATTGATTTGTTTAATGAGGATAAGGACGTAAAAAATGGCATATCTCCAGACTTTTACTTACGAGCATGGATAGAACTGGAAACTTATGAAAATAAAGAAATTATAAACACAGAGCTTGCCGATAGACTAAAAATTCCAATATGTGCTAAACTTGTAGGCAAAAAAAGTACACTTACATTTCTATCAAAATGTAAACAACTTATACTAGCACGAAACATGTACGATTTATCGCACAACGAAATACTTGAAGGATTTGACGGTGTACACAATGTCAAAACAGTAAGTTCGTTAAGTTCAACTCTTACAAAATGTATGGAAAGACTTATTTGTTTGGCTTTAAGATTTAAAAATGAAAGCGATATAAAAAGAAGAAATAAAAAATGATTTCAGAACAAGATAAAATATTAATAGATAGATATGCAAATTCCAAATTATCGGAAGAAGAATTAAAGATTTTTGAAAATAAAATCAAAAATTCCGAATTTGCAGAATTTGCACGTAATTATGCAGAAGCCACTGTTACTATGCAAGTTCTTTTTGAATATATGAATACCGAATCTGAAGAACAAAAAACAAAACCACTCCAAAAACCTCTTATAATAAAAATGCTACGAATATCAGTAACTCTTATTGCAGCAAGCCTAATAATAGGAATTTTCATAAAATTTTATACTGCAAGCATA
>JAOZVK010000195.1 GCA_029938185.1 Bacteroidales bacterium
TTTAGAATCACAAAGATAGATATAATCCACTGTTTTTTTGGTATATTTTACATGGTAAACTACAATACTTTGAATATCTGCAGTTTACTTAACTTATTAAATACAAAAATAGTTTCGGTAGCCAGAATGCGTAAGACGCATTAAATAGGTCGAAGACCTTTTTTGAAAGTAAACATTATTAGAGAATAAAATATTGAAAAAATAGTAGCTCCCGATTGAGTTTCGATTGTGTCTTCGGTTAGCATCGAAAATGATAATATTATTAATACAATTATTGTAAAATATGTATCCCTGTTGGTTCTTATAATAATAGGATATATATATGCAAATATTATAATTAAAAATCCAATTATTCCAAATGTAATAATAAATGTTATATATTGATTATGAGTTCTTAATCTCCATTTGTCATTTATTATAGATTTATTTTTTGAATATTTTATATTGTATTCTTTCTGAACATCACCAGTTCCTACACCAAACAAAAAATTTTCTTTTATAATACTAAAACCTATTTTTAGAAACTCTAATCTTTGTGTTTTTGAATGTCCACTTGGATTATATAATTTTATATAAATATCAAACTCCCATAAAATTTTGTAGATATATGAATACAAGCTATATTTTTTTTCAAAAATATGATTAGCCAATCCATTTTCAATATTAATTATATCTTTTTTGTTTAGTTTTCTTACTCCTTGAGCGTCTTTTTTGTATGATTTTGATGTCAAATATCTTATTAATGTATATTTAACTTCATTATATTTCTTGTTTTTACTAACTAAATTCCATTCATATTTCAACTCTTTTTCGCATAAATATAAACCAATATACTTTTTATTTTCAATAATGAGCTTAGTTGTATCATGTATGTATAGATTTTTTTTAGCTGTATATTTTGGTAATTTTGAGGTGTTTGGCATTTTATGGTTAAATTCAGTTGTGTATATATTAATTAAATACAACAAAACCAAAAGCGGAAATATAAGTGAAGCACTTGCTAGTATTATTTTTAGGTATTTATAATTTTTTAAGAAATAGAATAATGAGAAGTAGCTTAGAATTACAAATATTACCAAACCAGTTAGAGATTGCAATACATATAAAAACAATAATTGGATTACAAAAACTACCAAAAGTGTTATTTTTTCGAGCTTATTTTTTTTATTTTTAATGAAAAAATATAAACATACAAAAAAAGAAATATTAACTAATAATGCAAAACGTATATGAGAAATTCGCCCCGAAAAATTGATAGCTTCATTAATCTTTATATAATCTGATTGAGCAAAAACGTAGGAACTAATTATTATTTTAACTAATACTGATAATGTAAGAAATATGAATATAATCTTTAATTCTTTTAAATTTAATTTATTAGAAGTACTAAGGATAATTGGAATTATCAATAAAGGTAGTTTTATTTTTATATCATTCAGTGCATATTCAAAATCGGATGTGTGAATAAGTCCAAATAGATGAATTATAAAAATAATAGTAAAAATAACTGCTCCAGTTTCAATTTTTTTGATTTTTGAGATTATATTTTTGTCAAAAATCCAAAACAAAAAAAAGCAAATTTCAAAAAAAGAGATTAAAAAAGGAGAAAATGGAATTGTTGAAATTATCAGGATAATTAGTAATTTATTTATAAATACCCTTTGTGAATTATCTAATGTCTTCAAGTTATTTAATTTTCTCATAAGCGATTCTTCTTCTTATTTTTCGCAAATAAGGCGAAAAAGAAGAAATTAATTTTAGAACTTTAAATATCCCTTGAGGTTTTATACCAATGTCAGCAACTAAACTTTTAAATACATTTTTTTCTTTATTATTGTCACATTCGCTACCATGAGCCATGTAGATTTTATCAATATCCAATGTTGCTAAATGATTTAGGGACTCTTCAATCATAGACGGAATAGTTATAGGAAAAGGAAGAACACATTTTTTATTAACAATCACAATTAAATCTCCAACATATATTATTTTGTATTTTTTATTATACAATGATATATCATGCAATGTGTGTCCTGGATTATATATAACCTCCCAGTCATCAAAAAAAGGAAGTTTGTTACTATTTTTCAATTTATAATTTGGCTTTACTTTAGGACTATACCAAAACCTTTTATATTTGCTTTTTATCCTAATAGCCACATACCAAGCCATTAACATATCAACTATATGCTGGATTCTTCCACCAACACCAGCATACCAATTATCAATTTTATAATATGCTGCTATTGGAATATTGTATTTTTTTCGTAGAGCTTGCACCCCTCCTGCATGGTCTGGGTGAATATGTGAAACTACTACTAATTTTACATCTGATATATTTCTTTTTAATGTTTTAGTTATAAAATGCTTATACCTAATAGTATCGCTTCTGCTACCACCGTCAAGAATCAATATCTTATCTTTATATTCTACAACAAAATTTGTTTGAATATGTCCTCTAAATTGATGTATTTTGAAATCTTTGTTCATATTATTTTTATTAATAAAAATGCCTAAGCTGAATAATTCAGGCTACCAGTTTTAAGTTAGCTGCTTTTTAACCGCAAAGTTACACAAAGTTTGACACAAAGTTTGACGCAAAGTTTTGCTAATCTTTACTTTAATTTTATGATTAAAACTACTTGAAAAACAAGACTGTCCAACTTCTGACGGGTAGCCATAATTCATAAATTTTCTCATAAGCAAAATTTATGAATTAATTAGGCAATAGTACAAAGACCATATTTTTTATAAAGGAATATTACCATGTTTCTTTTTAGGCAAATTATCTACTTTATTTTCAAGCATTTTATAAGCTCTTATTAAACGTTCTCTTGTTTGTTGAGGTTTTATTACTTCATCAATATAGCCTCTTGATGCAGCTATATATGGATTTGTAAATAAATTTTGATATTCATTTATTTTTTCTTCAAGTTTTGCATCTTTATTATCCGAACTCATTATTTCTTTTTTGAAAATAATTTCAGATGCACCTTTAGCTCCCATAACTGCAATTTCGGCAGTTGGCCAAGCAAAATTAAGGTCTGCGCCAATATGTTTAGAGTTCATAACATCGTATGCTCCTCCGTAAGCCTTTCTGGTTATAACTGTTATGCGAGGAACTGTGGCTTCCGAAAAAGCATATAATAATTTAGCACCATTAGTAATTATAGCATTCCATTCTTGGTCGGTTCCTGGCAAAAATCCTGGCACATCTTCCAAAACCAATAAGGGGATATTAAAAGCATCGCAAAACCTTACAAATCTTGCAGCTTTTTTCGATGAATTAATATCTAATACTCCTGCCAAAAATGCAGGTTGATTTGCTATAATACCAATACTTTTTCCGGCTAATCTGGCAAAACCAACTATTATATTTTCAGCATATTGCTTGTGAACTTCAAAAAAACTGTCATTATCAACAATTTCATTTATTACACCATGCATATCATATGGTGTATTAGGATTTTCGGGAATAATATCGTCAAGTTTTTCTCGAATTTCATTTTCACCATTATATTTGTATGCGATAGGAATTTCTTCGCAATTTTGAGGTATATATGAAAGTAGTTTTTTTACATGAGCTATAGCATCAATATCGTTTTTTGCCGAAAAATGAGCAATACCCGATTTGCTCGAATGTGTATTTGCACCACCAAGCTCTTCGGAACTAACCTCTTCGTGAGTTACTGTTTTTACAACATTAGGACCTGTAACAAACATATATGAAGTGTTTTCAACCATAATATTAAAATCTGTAATAGCAGGCGAATATACTGCACCACCAGCACAAGGACCCATAATTGCCGAAATCTGAGGAACAACTCCAGATGCTAAAGTGTTTCTATAAAAAATATCGGCATAGCCTGCAAGCGATACTACTCCTTCTTGTATTCTTGCTCCACCCGAATCGTTTAAGCCAATCAAAGGTGCTCCATTTTTTAAAGCAAGTTCCATTATTTTTACTATTTTTTCGGCATAAGCTTCAGCTAATGAGCCTCCAAATATTGTAAAATCTTGCGAAAATACATATACAAGTCTTCCTTCTATTGTTCCAAAACCTGTAACAACTCCATCGCCTAATATCACTTTTTTGTCTAAACCAAAATCACTCGAACGATGAGTTACAAACATACCAAGCTCTTGAAATGAGTTTTTGTCTAACAATATATTTATTCGTTCTCTTGCTGTTAATTTTCCTTTTGAATGCTGACTATCAATTCTCTTTTGTCCTCCACCTATCAAAGCATCATCTATTTTTTTTTCTAATATTTTTGTTTTATCTTTTTTAGTCATAATTTTTATATTAAATTTGAACTTGTTAATGAATAAAGAAACTAAAATTTTTGACCTATTTAATATTGCTTATGCATTAAAAACGTTTTATAATTAATACTTTTTCAAGTGTTTAGATAAATTAGTTCAATGAAATTTTTGGCTTTTAAAGTTTATTTACCAATAAATTTAGTTTCACTATTTAATCAGCTTATAATCAAGTATTGTAAAAAAAATTATGCACAAGCAATGTAAAAAAGTTCGAAAAAAAACGCACTTTTTTTAAGCAAATTTAATTATTGTATATTGTTTTAACAAATTTAGGTTTATCGAGCCTTTTACTTTGCTTGCTCCTGTTTTACCCTTATTGTTATTTGGTCACAAACTGTGTATAAAGGCTCAAGAGTTCGATATCTGTATGCAGATAAAGTAAAAAGACTCGAAAAATCTAAACGTTTATAAAAACCCTTTAATTTTAATAAATAAAAAAATGAAAACTTACTTAGAATATCAAGATGAAAAATCTCAAAAATTTTGGGAAGTAATAATTGACAAAAATACACATACTGTCCGATATGGTAAAATTGGAGCAAGTGGAACAAGCAAAACCAAAGAATTTGCTGATGAAGAAAAGGCAACAAAAAGTGCCAACAAATTAATTACTTCAAAAAAGAAAAAAGGATATAAATTACCTGAAGAATCCGAAACTATAGTAAAACAAAAAACAGTTGTCACAGAATATAAAACAGAGATTGCATCGGGCGAAACTATTCAAGTGCAAGGTTCGGGAAGTAATATGTATACTATAAAAAATGTAGGAGGAGTTTACTCATGTTCTTGTCCAGCATGGCGCAATCAATCTAAACCTATTGATTTACGAACATGTAAACACATTATAAAGTTTAGAGGTGTAGATGCAGAAAAAGAGAGAATTAAAGCTGGTGATAATTTAGTATTTGTTAAAAAAACAGAAAAAAAAGATGGACCTCCATTACTATTAGCTCACAACTGGGAAGAAGGGATTGATATTAGTAACTGGCTGATAAGCGAAAAACTTGACGGTGTGAGAGCATACTGGGATGGTAAAAAGTTTATTTCACGACAAGGGAATGAATTTTATGCTCCAGATTGGTTTACAAAAAATTTACCCGATTTTCCATTAGATGGTGAATTGTGGGGCGGACGAAAACAATTTCAAAAAACAGTTAGTATTGTTAGACGATTTGATGCTGGTGATGAATGGAAAGAAATTAAATATTTTGTGTTTGATGCTCCCAAAAATAAAGCTGTTTTTGAACAAAGACTTAAAGATATTGAAGAATATTTTAAAAACAAATCATATCCTTATGTCTCAATATTAGAACACAAAGTATGTAAAAATAATGTTCAAATGTTCGAAGAATTAGATAGAATTATAAACGAAGGTGGCGAAGGTGTTATGTTGAGACAAGCAGGTTCATTATACGAGCTTGGTCGTTCGTCTACTTTACTGAAACTTAAACGGTTTTATGATGCCGAAGCTAAAGTTATAAAACATATATCAGGAAAAGGAAAGTACAAGGGAGTATTAGGCTCACTTAGAGTAATTACAACAAATGGAACCGAGTTTTCGGTAGGTACAGGACTTTCTGATGCACAAAGAAAAAATCCTCCAAAAATTGGAGCTATTATTACTTATCGCTATCAGGAACTTACAAATGCTGGTGTACCAAGATTTCCAAGTTTTTTGAGAGAGAAGGCTAAATTATAGGCTACACGTTTAGTATTGGACATTATTTTATTTTTTTGACAGAATTTACAGGATTGATTTTTATACTGTTACGAAATGACTTATAAACAATACAGTACAACTTTACGTGGATAACTAAATTGTAGGAAGAAAGGAGAGTATTTATTTTTGTTTTTTTCATTGATTCTAATTCTACTTTACGAGCTTAAAACTGTTTGATAATTAAACTATTAAATCATTTTTATTAGTATTCCAAATATTTAGTATAATGTATTTAATTGCTTATGCCTTTCAGGGCATTCTTGCTTATGAATACATTTACACATAGGGTGTTGCCACATTTAATGCTTATGCCTTTTCAAACAAAAAAATTTACTAACGAAATAAAAAAATATTTTAGGAACTAATAAAAAACTTAAATAAGCTATTTTTGCTCGTATTTTTATAAGACCAGGTTTTGGCTACACGTATAGTATTGGACATTATTTTATTTTTTGACAGGATTTACAGGATTGATTTTTATCCTGTTACAAAATTCCTGATAAACAAGACTGTCCAACTTCTGACGGGTAGCCATCAATTTGATGCTTTTTGTAAGTTCTAAAGTTTCTTTAGGAATCGTTAAAAAATAACTTTCTGATTTATTTTTTGTAAGTGAAAATAAAAAAATAAGTTAGTCCAAGATGCGCCGTTTTTTTGTTATTTTACAATTCAAAAAAATCGCTAATAGTGAATTATTTAAGAGTTTTTTTATGCAGTAAAATAGCAAAATAAACAAGTAGATTGGATTAAGTTATTTTTGATTTTTCACTAAGATAAGCACCCATACAAAAGTTTTTACCTATTTAGTATAGAGCTTACTTTTTTGAAATACCGTTTATTATATATCTTGCATAAGCAACATTAAATAGGTCGAAGACCTTACTTATATATAGGTGTAAACCAATTCGTAATTTATAATTCGTCATTCCCTTAGTATTTATTCACAGGTTTACATGCTTAGGAAAGTGATTACAGACAAGACTACCTCATTAAAACAATAAATAACTCTTCGAGAGTAAGGTAAGCCTCACAAAGAGTCTATTTTATCATATTTAGTTCAAAATCCTTTGAATTTGCAAGTGTTATTTTATCGTTATCCTTAGTAAAAACATAAAAGCCAAATGATTCTGCTTCTTCAAAAACATCTTCCTCAAAAGTAAGTCCAGCAATAGCTCCATATATTTTATATTCTTTGTATTGAGGAGATAGAGTTTTAAAATTTTTTAGGTTATTATAAAATTTCAAAATATGTTGTTTACGAAATTTATACTTGACTTCTACAATAAGAACTTTGGAGTTGTTGTATAAAACAATATCATATTCGCCTTGTATATAATTACGTTTACGTTTCAAATTTTGGTCGATATAATCAAAATTCATGCTGGCAACTTGCATTTTGTTTGCCAGTGCTGTATAAAAAAATTCTTCGGCAAAATCTCCGTTACTTTTTCCTATACCACCTATTTCAATATGCAATTTCTCATATTTTTCATTCCATAGTTCATGCTCTTTTTCTCGTTTTTCTGCTTCTCGTTTCAAACGTTCATCAAATGCTTTTTGGCTGATTAAGCGTTCTTCTGCTTCTTTCTTAAAAAGCTCTAATATATCTTGTTTTGTTAATATTACTTCCATGTACTATAAGTTTTATTTCCTTCTGTAAATATACTAAATTCCAATATAAAAATCAACTAAGGAATAGGTATTAAATAAATGTCCGTTTTGATAGATTAGTTTGTTATTTTACAACTTACAAAAAGTCGCAAATAGTGAACTATTTAAGACTTTTTTTAAGGTAGTAAAATGACAAAATAATGACGCAAAATAGGGCAGTTATTTGATACCTGTTCCTAAGTAGGCTTACAAAAGTTTTTCGGCATTTGTTCTTGTACAATTAGCTATATGGCAGTTGTTTGTAAGAATGCGTAAGCCACATTAATAGGTCGAAGACCTTACCTATTCACAATTAAATTTAAAATCAGAAATTGGAAATTTCCGAGCTGTTTTATGGTTGTAATGCCACCATTCCGAACGAATATGACTAAAGTTAAATTCCTCTAAAGTTTTCTTTAGTAATATTCGTTTGTTTAATACAGTTTCGGGCAAATTTGTATATGTGTGATTTGCTTTTCTTCCAAAAAAATCAAATTCAGTTCCCATATCAACTTGTCGTTTTAAACTATCAACAAGGGTCAAATCAACAGCAGCACCTCTATTATGTACCGAGCCAGTTTTGGGACTTGCAACATAACCAATTACAGGATAAACTTCAAACATTTTTTTTTGAACAGAATATGGTCTATAACAGTCAAATAGTTTTATTCTGTATCCTATTTGCATAAATTTTTTATTAGCTCTAATAAGGTCTTTTGCTGCTTTATACCTTAGCATACATTTTGGACATTCATATAGTATTTTTCCTGTAAAATTATTTGTTGTAGCGTATTTTATATCTAAAACAAAATTTGTATCAAGTTTTATAAGTTCAACAAATGAGTTATCTGGCAAGTCTATATCATAAGTATTTATATATTTTCCACCTATTATTTTTGTTTTGCTAATTTCAATAATGTCTTCAAAATGTTTTTTATTATTTTCATTAATAATAACACCTGATAGTTTTAATTTAGTTTTTGATTTATTAGGAATTAAGTTCCATTTGCCTTTTGAGTGCAAAACACTTTCGCTATTAGTCTTATTACTATCATATCTATATGTTTCAAAAGTATTGTTTGACCTTATGATTATTGATTTTTCTGAATTGTTGATATACTGACGGTCTATAATTTCCAGCAATTTAACATGTTTTTTATTAATTGGTTGTATTTTATATTTATCATAAGTTTCATTTACTAAAGACTTGTTTTTTAGTATATATTCTTCATAATTTTTATTCCAAATTTTCAAACTATGTAAACCAACAGAATAATTACTATCGAAAAAAGCAATTTTATAGTCTTTATTTTTATCATAGCCTTCAAGAAACTTTATATTTGAAGTAGCAACAATTCTAATAGAAATTGATTTTATTTTATTGTTAATATTTATATAATCATCAAGACTATAGGTGTTTAGTTTTTTATTATTAATGTATATAACTATACTTTTAATTTGAGCAGAATATTTATATTTTACAGAGTTAAGTTTTATAAAACTGACATATACACTATCACTAAAACTGATAAATATCCTTTCATTAGGAGCCGCTCCTAAATTTGTTCTCCAACTTGTTTGAAGATTGTTGTCAATTATGTTGTTTACAGAATATATTTTTTTGTTTTTAAAAGTAGAACTTGAATGAATAGTTTCTACAAAAATTATTTTATCATTTTTGCTCTTTTTTTTTTCTATTTTCGTTTTATTCATATTATTATATGAACAAGACACTGAATAGGCTAAAAAATAAATCAACAAAACTATTCTTAAATTTTTCATCATTTTTAATTGTGATTTAAGGTCTTCAACCTATTTAATGTGGCTTATAAGTAATTAACAATGAACAATGGATAATTAACAATTTTGCTTACGCTTGA
>JAOZVK010000655.1 GCA_029938185.1 Bacteroidales bacterium
GTTTATTATATATCTTGCGTAAGCAACATTAAATAGGTCGAAGACCTTAGTTGTTTTTTAACGATTGCATACTATGTAAGATTACTTTTTATTCGTAAATATAAACAAAGGTCTTAGACCTATTTTATAGTTGCTTACATATTAAATATAACCTACAAACAAATAGAAAATGAATAAAATAAAAAAAATACCATACGGAATATCAGATTTTGAACTTTTCAGAACAGATAATTATTATTATGTTGACAAAACAAAATATATAGAACTATTAGAAAACTCACCAAGATATTTATTTCTAATTCGCCCACGCCGTTTTGGTAAATCATTATTTTTATCAATACTAACAGCCTATTATGATGTATACTATAAAGACAAGTTTGATTTTTTCTTTTCAGATACTTATATAGGAAAGTACCCAACAGCTGAAAAAAACAAATATCTTATACTATCGTTTAATTTTGCCATTGTAGATTCAAGAATTGAGAATACATATGAATCATTTGAGGCACATTGTTCAATAAATTTTAGAATATTTGTTGATAAATATGAAAAATATTTTACAGAAAAACAGTTAATTGAATTAAGAAAAACAAAAAAAAGTGATGCACATCTTGAAACTATTTTTAGATATTGTCAATACAACGGCTTGAAATTATATATAATAATTGATGAGTATGATAATTTTACAAACTCAATTTTAGCCAGCTATGGGCAGGATAAATATTTACAATTTACAAAAGACAAAGGATTTTTCAAACATTTTTTTAATGTAATAAAAGGAGGTACAACAGGAACAAGTGCATCAATATCAAAAATGTATATAACAGGAGTTTCACCCATAACCCTCGAAGATGTAACAAGTGGAGGCATAGGAAAAAACATTACAACCAATTCTGTACTGAATGAATTTATTGGATTTACAGAATCCGAAGTAAAAGAAATATTATTGTATTACAAAAAGGCAGGAAAAATAAAGCATGAAGTAAGTCAAATATTAGATATTTTCAGACAATGGTTTGGGAATTATAGGTTTTCGAAAAAAACCAAAAGCAATATGTTTAATTCCACAATGGTTTTTAATTTTTTGATTGATTATATGCAACTTAATGAAATTCCTGATAACCTAATAGATGATAATACCAAAATAGACTACACTAAATTACAGCATTTGCTTATAATAGATAAAAAATTAAACGGTAATTTTTCGGTATTGAAACAAATATCAGAAGATAGAGAAATCCAGAGCAATATAAACTCAACATTTTCGGTAAAAGAAATAGGCGGAAGAGATAATTTTGTATCATTATTATATTATTTTGGATTAATAACTATTGTAGATTATAAAGAAGGTGCTTATGTTTTAAAAATACCAAACGAGTCTATAAAAAGTTTTTTTGCAAAATATATAAAAGATGCTTACAAGGATGCGGATATATTCAAGATAGATATATACAAATACAGTGATTTAGTAAGACAAATGACTTATCATGGAAAGTGGCAGGAAGTATTTATTTTTTTGTCAAAAGAAGTAAAAAATCAAACAAAAATAAGAGATTATATATCGGGCGAAAGTATGATAAAAGGTTTTTTGCTTGCCTACCTGAATCTACTTGATTATTACACAATAATGACCGAAAAAGAATTTAATAAAGGCTTTGCAGATCTTTGGCTAGAACCTGTAGCTTTTAAATATCCAGATATTGCTTATTCATATCTTATAGAACTAAAATATTTTTCGCGTCAGGACGATAAAAAAATAAAAATAGAAATACCAAATATTGTTAAAACAGCAACAAAACAATTAAATCGCTACGTAAAAGATAGTCATATAGTTAAAACAAAAGCAAACACAATAGTCAAAAAAATAGTTTTAGTTTATAATGCATGGGAGTTGATACATTTTGAAGAAATAAATTGATATTGTCACAAACAAACAAAATGAATAAAATAAAAAAAATACCATACGGAATAACAGATTTTGAACTTTTCAGAACAGATAATTATTATTATGTTGACAAAACAAAATATATAGAATTGTTAGAAAATTCACCAAGATATTTATTTCTAATTCGTCCACTCCGTTTTGGTAAGTCAGGTGTATTAAAACAATTAAAATAGAATTTACTTACATGAAAAGCATGGTCGAATTTAAAGTACAAGTTGAAGAAGACATTGTACAGGAATATGGAAAAGATATTATGGAAAAATATCTGCAAGAATATTTGTCGAAAGCAATACTACGGCTTACTGCCAAAGTAGACTTATAAAAATACGAGCAAAAATAGTTTTTTTTGTATTATAGTTTAGACACAGAGTTTTTATTATGTCAAAATCTGCAAATTGTACCAATATAAACGTGTAGCTCTTTTTTTATTGCATTATCTTTATTCCCCGCATTTCGCTTTGCTTCATATGGGGCTAACAATGGGTCGTCCTTACGGACTTTTGGTACAATATTTATCAGGTATTTCGTAACAGGATAAAAATCAATCCTGTAAATCCTGTCAAAAAAATAAAAGAATGTCCAATACTAAACATGTAGCTAAGCTGTGTTCACTATTAATGAGTGGCTGTGTTGCTCTTGAACATTTTTAAATAAATATAGAAAAATAATTTCGACTCCCATAAAAATAACGTAACTTTGTATATATATAAAATTACGAATTATAAATTACGAATTGGTTTACACCTAAATATAAGCACCCATACAAAAGTTTTTACCTATTTACTTAAATGTTGCACAAAAATCTTCAATTATTCATATATGTATCAGATATTGA
>JAOZVK010000656.1 GCA_029938185.1 Bacteroidales bacterium
AACTTTTAATTTGCGATTGTTTTTGAAAAAAAGAACTGTTTTTGTGAGTTCTGATGCTCGGTCAAAGTTTTATGCACTTCAAATTTTTGTGCATTTGCAAATTTTGCAACTATAATAAGGCTGATTATTAATAATATGTATTTTGGTTTTATCATTTATAGTTTTTGTTTTGTTAAATTTGGAGCATAAAAAAAAGCGTGAACTGTATAACTCTTATCTGATTGTGAGGTTCTGGTAACCATATACACAAATAAGAACAGTCCACGCCGTTTGGCGTGAACATTCATCTTATCTCTTGTGTATATTTGAAATTTACCAGATTTCACAATCAAGAAAGTAAGCTAAACGCTTTATTTTTAATATGTTAAATTCTTTTTTCTATGTCATATATTTATGTTTAATAAAGTTCAGGCAAAAATGATTTATAACTAATTTTCAAACCTTTACAATAGCTAATTAGCTGTTCTAATGTTGCTCTGTATTTGTTTGTTTCAATTAACAGTATTGTATTTTCATTTAACCCTGTTTGTGTTATTTTATATTGTATCGTATATTTTTCTTTGTTCTGTTTTGTAGTATTTACAAAATTTCTCAATTCATTAATTTGTAAATTTTGTATTTTTTCGTCTGTTTCAAGATATTCATCAGAAATGGCAATATCGCTATTTGTTTGTTCCTTGAAAACAGATTTTCCAACAAAAGAATTTTTCAATTCATTAATACTTAATGATTGAATATAATCGTCTTGTTTTTCGGTTGTTTCGTATGTCAAGTTATTAGTTTTCATCTGTTTCGCTAAATGCTGTTATTACAATTACATTATTATGTTTGTCAATTCTAAAAACAACGGTTAAACGTTCTGGTTTATTTCGTAATTTATCATTTTTTTGAACAGGAACGAACCCTGTTATTATAAAACTGTCTTTAAATTGTTGTTCGCTTTCAAATACTTCATAATTTTTGTTTCTGAACAAATAATTTATTGCCAAAAATGAAATATTTCGTTTTTTGAATACTATATTTTCGGCTATATGATTTAAGTGTTTAGGCAACCATTTAAAATTCAGCTGTTTTAATACTTTTTCTATTTCATTCATCAATTTTCTTTATAAAATATTTTTTAATTCTACAAAATTAATTTAATTATTATTGCTATCAAACTTTTTATTGTTTTTTTTTTGCGAAGCAAAAAAATGTATTTCTCAACAAATAAAAACGAAGTTTTTATTTGTTCTATCTCTTTTTTTTGATTGTTGTTAATTTCGCAGTGAACCATATCGAATACGTGTGTGGTGGCGGGCGGTTATGTAGCTTTTTTGTGTAGCGAAGCGGAACAAAAAAGCTACATAACCGCCTGACATCCAACACGCTGTTAGCGGTATTCATCTATTCGTTGTGATATTTTCTGTTTGTTGAAATTTATCTATTGCTGTTAATAATAATTCTCGAATGCTTATATTTTTTTTATCTGCAAGTTTTTGAATTTTCATTATTTCAGTTTCTGACAGATTTACTTTTAACTGTTTATTTTCATTTAAAAGTAATTCGTGGATAATTGTTATATCATTATTCAAATCATACATTCTATTTTTTGAGATATAACCTGTTTTTCCTATCTCAATGTAACAATCTGAGTTCGACCAAAATACTTTTCCAAACATTTTATAATTATTGAAAAACGTATGTAAAAAACTGTAAGTCCTAAATCCAAATTCTTTGATATTTGCGATAAATGTCTCTGCGATAGTTTTTTTTGTTAATTTTATTGCTGTTTTCATTTTTAATCTTTTTTAAATTTACCAATATATTTACCTATTTTTTGTTTGCGAAAATTATTCGGAATTTCATAATCATCGTCAATATTTAAGTAACTTCCTTGTGGTTTTATTCTTACATTTCCGGTAAAATCCTTTTGAAGCACTTTTATTTTATTACTTCCATCTTTTGATGACATTGCATTAAAAATACTTGTTTCATCTCCCGCTTCTTTACAAATTACAGGACGGTTTTTTTTATCAAGGGGAAAATCATTTCCATTTTCTTTTGACAAAAAAACGTCCCTTGTTTTCGGTTTCTTATTGAATATTGGCATATTACAAAATTACAAAAATTATTTCAATTTACTGTCAATAAAAAGCATTATCCTATTTATAAAACTTCGCCATTCTGTGCTTGAATAACTGTTTATTCCAATTTGAATATCATTTGTTAGATGATTATATTCAGATAAAAACATAATAATTGTATTGTCATTTGGCATTTTTATTTGTAATATTTTTAACGCTTTTTCAACTGAATTGTTTTTTAATAATAAATTTTTTATTTGTGAAATATCAGTTTCTGTTTGTTCTGTTCCTGTTTTTGTAACTTTATCCGTATCTTGTGTTATTTCATTAGCCTTTTCAGGTTGTTGAGCTATTTTCAACATTTGCATTTTAATATCTGCAAGTTGTATCAATAAATCATCTCGTTTTGAATTATCAGAAATGTTTTTTATCGTTTGACAAATGCTATACTGCATCATATCAAGTTCTTTTAATTTATCTGTCGCTTTAACATATTCTGGTTTTAGTTGAAATTGCCCAACTTTTAAATCAAAACCAGCAACTTGTCCCTTATTTAACCCTGTTGTCAAGCCACTAATATCAATTGTGTTAGTTTTATATGTAAAAAATTTCTTACAGGTCATTTTTTTTCTAAAAATTGCCATATTTATTATTTTTATTTAATTCTACTTTACGAACTTAAAACTATTTGATAATTAAACTATTAAA
>JAOZVK010000657.1 GCA_029938185.1 Bacteroidales bacterium
CCAATAGGTCATCGCTTTGCGATTTTATTGACTTTATGGATGGACACTAATTATAAAAATATACAAATATTCGAAAAAGAATTAGAAAATATTCGAAATAATATTGTAAATTTAAAATTAATTTTATCGAAGAATCTGTTTTTACAAGTAAATATGACCTTGAAAAAGTGACGATTCTTAACGGCTAACTACTTAAGTAAGGTCTTCGACCTATTTATAGTTGCTTACGCATTAGTACAAAGACAATTTAATCAGAAAGTTATGAATAAGTAAATGTCGAAAAACTTTTGTAACAGTACTTAGGACGAAGACCTTAAATCTAAATAACAAATATTTTATTATAAATTAATTAAAAATTATTAAGTATGAAAATTCAAAATGTTTTTTTGCTTGTTGCGATTTTTATCCAAGCAAATATTTTTTCGGTAAATGCAAACAGTGTTCCATATATTGGAGGAGATGATACACTAAAAAAAGCACCCAAAAACTGGTTTAATCTTGATAAAAGTGAAGACAATATTTATGGTGTTAGTACTGAAAAAGCGTATAGAGAACTCTTAAAAAACAAAAAATCGAAAAAAACAATAATTGTAGCAATTATAGATTCAGGTGTTGATTTTGAGCACGAAGACCTTAAAGATAATATTTGGACTAATGCCAAAGAAATAAAAGGTAACGGAATAGATGATGATAAGAACGGATATATAGATGATATACATGGTTGGAATTTTATTGGCAGCAAAGATGGAAAACAAGTAGATCAGGATAATCTTGAAATTACACGTTTATATGTTATTTACAAGAAAAAATACGAAGGCAAAAATGAAAGCGACTTTAAAGGTAAAAAGCTAAAAGACTTTAAATTTTATTTGAAATTGAAAAAAGCTTTTGAAGAAAAATATTCAAAAGCAAAACAACAGTATGATAATATTAATAATTTTTATAAAGTACTTGATGCTGCTGACAAAAAATTAAAAAAGCATTTAGATAAAGATACTTATACGGCTAAAGATGTTAAAGCAATAAAATCAGAAGATAAAGATATAGTAAAAGCAAAAATAGTTTATCTTTATGCCAATGGAATGAACATAACAAAAAAAGATTTGGGAGAATATGTAAAACAATTTGAAGACAGGATTAAATATAATCTAAATGTAGACTTCGACCCAAGACATATAGTTGGTGATGATTATAGTAATGTAAAAGAAAAATATTATGGTAATGCCAAAGTAATAGGTCCTGATGCATTTCATGGAACTCATGTTTCTGGAATTATTGGAGCAAGCCGAGACAATACTTTAGGAATAAAAGGTATTGCAAACAATGTTAAGTTTATGATTTTACGTACTGTACCCAATGGTGACGAACGCGACAAAGATGTTGCAAACTCAATAATATATGCTGTAGATAATGGAGCTATGATAATAAATATGAGTTTTGGTAAAGCATATTCGCCTCAAAAAGAAATCGTAGACAAAGCAGCAAAATATGCAGAAAAACACGGAGTTTTACTTATACATGCAGCTGGAAATGATTCTGAAAACAATGATGTTGTATTGAATTACCCACATAGAAAATATAAAAAAAGAGGAAAATGCAAAACATGGATCGAAGTAGGTGCTTCGTCGTGGGGCGATAATGGGAACTTTGTAGGAAGTTTTTCAAACTATGGTAAAAAAAGTGTAGATATATTTGCACCTGGTGTTGATATACATTCAACTACACCTGGAAATGAATATAAAAATGCAAGTGGAACAAGTATGGCTAGTCCAGTTGTAGCGGGTGTTGCTGCTTTGGTTTGGTCATATTATCCTAAATTGAGTGCTAAACAGCTTAAAAAAATTCTATTAAAATCATCTGTAAAATTCGAAAATCTTGAAGTAAATTTGCCAGGTTCTAAGGATAAAAAAACAAAATTTAGCGAATTGTCAAGTACTGCAGGAATGGTTAATGCTTACACCGCTCTAAAAATGGCTGAAAAAATGTCTAAATAATAGACTTTTCGAGCCTTTTTACCTTTATTTACGCATAAATATTTTTACAATACATGGTTTTAAGTGGCTACACGTATAGTATTGGACATTATTTTATTTTTTGACAGGATTAACAGGATTGATTTTTATCCTGTTACGAAATGCCTGATAAACAAGACTGTCCAACTTCTGAAGGGATAGCCTTTTCAGTGAACTAAATTGTTAAAATAAATTTATGCGTAAATAGATTTTATTAGCCAACTATAAGTACTATTACAAAAATTTTTTGATATTTACTTATTCGTAATACCATGATTAGATTGTTTTTACACTAATATGTAAGCAACTATAAATAGGTCGAAGACCTTAATTATTTTTTTGTAATTTGATGATATAAATAATCCTCTCTTGGAGGACTAAAAATATCAATAATAACACCCTCTTCTACTACTTCGATTGAATGTAAAACATTTTCGTCCAAAGTATATGAATCTCCAGTTTTGATTATCTCTTCTTTTCCTTTTAGTTTTAATTTGAATACACCAGAAACTACATATCCGTTTTGTTCGTTGGGATGTTTATGAAATGGGACATTATCATTTTTCTTATAATTCATTCGAGTTATCATTGACTTTTGCCCAACAGCAAGCACATCAAAACTAACTCCTTTAAATTCTTTTTTTATTCCATTTTCTGATTTTATTATCATATCTTTTTATATATATATAAATATTATAGAAGTCCTAACCTGGTCTTATAAAAATACGAGCAAAAATAGCTTATTTAAGTTTTTTATTAGT
>JAOZVK010000658.1 GCA_029938185.1 Bacteroidales bacterium
TTTATCAAATCCACTTGCAAATGTCATAAAAAAACGCTAAGTTCACAACTTTCACAGCCGCAATAATATAACATTACCCACAATTTTATCAAACTATATCAAAAATATTTTAAAAATTAGATTTTAAAATTTGTTTATTGAACTGATTTGACTATTTTTGTCAAATCAATTATTGTCAAAAAGATAATTTATTACTATGAAATTATTTGGGGAAATAATCAAAGAAAAAAGAGAAGAGAAAGGTTTATTTCTTAGACAGGTATCTGCTTTAATGGAACTTGACCAAGCAATTATTAGTAAATTAGAAAGACAAGAGCGAAAAGCATCAAGAGAACAAGTTCTAAAATTTGCAGAAATTTATGACTTAAATCCAGATGATTTAATAATATCATGGAGAAGTGACAAAGTGGCTTATGAGTTAATGAACGAAGAAAATGCAGAACAAATTCTCAAAGTTGCAGAAACAAAAGTTAAGTATTTAAAGAAAAAATAGTATGAAAAAGAATTTACTATCATTATTTTCAGGTTGTGGCGGAATGGATATTGGCTTTGAAGGAGGATTTATAATTCCTAAATCTACTTTGAATATTAATATTAATATAAATTGGATAGATAGTGAAACAGAAACTCACTACTTATTAAAAGAAACAATCTTTGAAACTTGTTTTGCAAATGATATTAGTGAAAATGCAAAAAAAGCATGGGACAATTATTTTCTTCAAAAAAAAAATAATATTGACAACAATACATTCAGAGTTGGAAGTATAGTAGATTTAGTAAAAGAATATAATTCTGGCAACAAAAATATTTTTCCTAAAAATGTAGAAATAGTAACAGGTGGATTTCCTTGTCAAGATTTTAGTGTTGCAGGAAAACGAAATGGATTTAATTCTCATAAAGACCATAACGGTAAGATAATTACAACTGAAACCCCAACAGAAGAAACAAGAGGAAAACTCTATATGTGGATGAAAAATGTAGTAGAGATTACTTTGCCTAATATATTTATAGCTGAAAATGTAAAAGGTTTAGCAAATTTAGGCGAAATTAAAGATATTATTCAAGATGATTTCTCTAAAATTAATGGCGAGGGATATATTGTATTACCACCACAAGTATTACATGCTGGAAATTTTGGAATTCCTCAATCACGTGAAAGAATTTTTTTTATTGGATTAAAAAAATCAGCATTAACTAAAGAAGCATTATTTGAATTGTCCAAAAAAGAAATTTCAAATAAATATAGTCCTTACCCCATTGCAACTCATAGACTAAATGGAGAAATGCACTATTCTTCTGTTGAGCATCTGATGACTAATTTTACAAAATGTAAGAATGTTCTATTTGATTTAAAAGAACCAGAAGAAAGCTCTGATTTATCTCATGTAAATTATTCTAAGGCTAAATTTATGGGTAAACATTGTCAAGGTCAAAAAGAAATTAATTTAGAAAAACTTGCACCAACAATAAGAGCAGAACATCATGGTAACATTGAGTTTAGACGATTATCTTCAGATAATGGCGGACAAGATTATGCTGAACTAAAAGAAGGGCTAAAAGAAAGACGTTTGACATTAAGAGAATGTGCAAGAATTCAAACATTTCCTGATGATTTTAATTTTGTTATTCCTTCAAATGAAAAAAGAAAAAAATTTAAACTAAGTCCATCACAAGGCTATAAATTGGTTGGAAATGCAGTTCCACCATTATTAGCATATCACATAGCAAAAAAAATTGAAAATAATTGGGGCTTTTACTTCAATTCTTAGTTTTTGTATTGCTTATTAAAATTTGATTTATGACCAAGCTAGAAGAAAAAGATTACTTAAAATATTTTTTGACCGTATATTTTTACACTATTGAAAACAAGCTAAATAGTAAGGATAATGGACTAAAAGATATTAAGTTTCAATCAGAAGAAGCTAATACAGATGAATACTTAAAGAAATACTTTAAAGAATTTATTTCATCAAATAATAACATCAAAGACACGTCAATTAAATTCTTGAAAATGAAAATTGACGAAAGAGAATTAAAAATAAATATTTCAGATTTACTTTCTTTTGAAATCACAAAAGTATTATTACCTGAAGAATTATCGGAACTTAAAAAGAAAGAAATATCTGAAAGTAAAAAGTCAGTATATACAAGTCCCGATTTGTATTTAGAAATATCCTGTGGCGAAAATACTTATCATGAAACCTTAGAATTAAAATCTACACTAAAGAATAAAATACCAGGTTCAAGTGTCCAGCAAGTGTCGCCTTTTGAATGGGTAATTTTCATAAAAAGGAATACTGAAAGCGTTGATATATCCACTGGGTTTTATATAAACAGCATAACAAGCAAATTGCCATTTCCTGACAGAAGCCCTCGTCCGCAAATAGGATTTAAAACCTTAGTCGATTGGAATAATAAAAATAGAACAGTCGTAAATAATACACTTACTATTGAAAGTAATAGCAAGGTTAATAAAGAAAAAATTACGTTATTGACTGATTGGCAGGATTTTTTAGCTAACGAATGGTTAGAAATAATAAAAATGAATAAGAAAAAAGCAAATGAGAAATGGTTTAATAATGCCATAAGAAAATTTGCAGTTAAATTTCTTGAATATAATGAAAATCTTGATAAAAAAGAAAAGGATAATCTTAAAAATACACTCAATAGATTAATAAAGTAATATATTAAGTGGGTAACATTGTGTTGGAAAACAGTGAGACTGTTCACTTTTCACACAATACATAAGTACTGAATATCAGATAATTAAA
>JAOZVK010000659.1 GCA_029938185.1 Bacteroidales bacterium
CGGCTTATGATTTTAATACTGATGTGGACGTAAATATTTTGGGTCATATTTTCGAGCATTCCTTAAACGAAATTGAAGAAATGGAAGATGCAAGGAGGCATGCCCCCTTGCATACAAGCAAACGAAAAAAAGACGGCGTTTTTTATACACCAAAATATATTACACAATACATTGTAGAGAATACAATAGGGACACTTTGCACCGAAAAACGCAAAGAAATGAATATTTACGAAATAGAATTTGATACAACATTTTTTCGTAAAGCAAAGGGGCATGCCCCTTTGTCGAGAAAAGGAAAAGAACTTTTTAACACTTTAAATGATTATAAAAAATGGTTAAAAAGCCTGAAAATACTTGACCCTGCTTGCGGTAGCGGAGCATTTTTAAATCAAGCACTACAATTTTTAATAGCCGAACACAAACTTATTGACGATTTAATTGCAGACTTAACAGGTGATGCAATAGGACTGTTTGATACTGATAAATCAATACTTGAAAATAATCTTTATGGTGTAGATATTAACGAAGAAAGTGTTGAAATTGCAAAACTCTCACTTTGGTTACGCACAGCTCGGAAAGGAAGAGAACTATCAAACCTAAACGATAATATAAAATGCGGAAACTCGCTTATTGATGACCCAAAAGTTGCAGGCGATAAAGCTTTTGATTGGAATATTGAGTTTAAAGAAATTATGGATAATGGGGGGTTTGATGTGATTATTGGAAATCCGCCTTATGTGAATTATGCAAATATTAATAGTCAAAAAGAACGTGTTTATTTGAAAAATGAATACAAAACTGTAAAAAACAAAAGTGATTTATATAGTATATTTACTGAAAAAAGTTTTTATTTGTTAAAAGAAAATCAAATATTCAGTTTTATTTTTTCAAACTCTTGGCTTAGTATGATAAGTTTCGTGAAATTTAGAGAATTTTTGGTTGAAAATACACAAATACTTGAATTAATCAAATTACCTGCTGGTGTATTTAAAGATGCAACAGTAACAACAATTATAATTATTTTTAGAAAAAAAATTGTAAAAAACCATAAGATAAATTTAAAAGAATGTATTAATGAACAATTTGTAAAAATAAAATATAATCTTGATTACAAACGAATTAATTTTACAACATATAAAACTTTTTCTTTTAAACCTAAAATAAAATTTAAAATAAATACTATTAAACTTGGTGAAATTGCTAAATTTTCTGTTGGAATAAAAACCGCAAATGACAAAAGATTTATCTTTAATAAAAAAATAAATAATGAATATTATCCATTTATGCAAGGTAAAGATATTAAAAAGTATTTTAATTATAAAGTTCAAAAATATATCTGGTATAAACCAGACTTAATGAAAGAACGAAAAGGTTCAGTTACTTTAAATTTAGATTTATTTTACAGACCTAAAATATTTATTAAAGATATTGCCAAATCTATTCAATGTAGTTATGATGAGAATAATCTTTTATGTAAAAATACATTAAACATACTTTACGAATTGTCTAATAATTACTTTATGAAATATATTTTAGCATGTTTAAATTCAAAATTCTTGATGGTATGGTTTAATAATACTTTTGTTTCTGGGCTTCATTTGCAACTTAATCAATTACAAGAAATACCAATAGTAGAAATATCAAAAGAAGCTCAACAACCATTCATAAAAAAAGCAGACAAAATGCTTTCATTAAACAAAGATTTACAAACCGAAAAAAACAACTTTCTAAAAACCCTACAAGAAGAAAAGAGCATAGAAAAATTAAGCAAAAAATTACAAAACTTTCAAAATTTGGAATACGATGAGTTTAAAAAAGAACTGAAAAAGAAAAAAGTAAAAATAAATTTGGGAGCAGAAAACAACGAATGGAGAGAATATCTTAACATATCAAAACAAAAAATAAACGAATTACAAACTCAAATAAACCAAACAGATAGAGAAATTGATAAAATGGTTTACGAGCTTTACGAACTAACAGATAAAGAAATTGAGATTGTAGAAAATTCGATAAAATAACAATGGCTATCCAAGCCTTTTTTACGCTGCATACGCAAAACTTGATGAACAAGAAGGTAAAATGTTTAAATCAGAATATAACGATAAAACTAATTTATTTTTACATTTTTTAAGTCAGAGTCATTAATCAGAACATTATCACTTCCTATTACTAAAATTAAATTACCTTCAATATTAACATTTTTATTTATTTTATCTATAATTTCATCAACAGTATTTTGTGGAACACTTTCTTTGTTTACTTTAAAATCAATTTCTAATTTATTGATTTTTAATTTTATTTCTGTTTTGAAAGTAAACGAATAGTTAAATAATGGTTTTAAAAGCTCTGCTAATGATTTTGTGTAATCAAAAGTGGCACCAATAATATTTTTAATCCCCCCCACTCCCATTTCTCCACTTTTTATTTCGTGGCGTTTCACTTCTGATTTTTCTAAACCAGATATTCTTTGCCTGTCAAGATATGATTTTAAATGAGATATTTGTTTTTTGTTTTTAGAATCAAGAAGTTCAATGCTTATATTTTCCATTTTATTTTTTTTATAGTGTTTGTTATTGTTTCTATCTTTTTTGTATAAAATTTATTTCTTGAATTACAGTTAAGGTCTTCGACCTATTTAATGTTGCTTACGTATTCTATTAACATTCTAACAACACGCAATTTAACAAAAATTAAAGTCGAAAAACTTTTGTAAGACTACTTATACTTTAAATGGTACAATTATTCAATGATACAATGGTACAATACTTTGA
>JAOZVK010000660.1 GCA_029938185.1 Bacteroidales bacterium
GAATAAAATTAGAACTAATAATATTGTTGTAATTTATTAATTTTTATAAGCCCAAGTCATGCCTAAAGGCATTTCTGTAATTGATTTGTAATCAGCCTACGACTACCATAGTGAGTTATCAATAGGTCATCGCTTTACGGTTTTATTGACTTTATAGATGGACACTAAATTATATTATGCGTAAGCAATATTAAAAAGGTCGAAGACCTTAAAAATTTTATTTATTTTAATAATTGAAATAAAAGAGACTATAAATAAATGCTAAAACAAAAACTACAGCAAAAATTATTGCAAAAATTGTCTCCCCAACAGATACAATTAATTAAATTGCTTGAAGTACCAACAATTCAACTGGAACAAAGAGTTAAAAAAGAAATTGAAGAAAATCCTGTACTTGAAGAGGGTGCAGACGATGATAAAGAATTACAATTTGACGAAAATACCAGTGAAGAAGATAAATCTAATGAAAGCTCACAGGAAGAGTTTACACTAGAAGATTATATACCAGATGAAGATATACCAAACTATAAGCTAAATATAAGTAACTATTCTAAAGATGATAAAAAAAATGAAATACCTTATTCTGTAGGCTCATCTTTTCACGAACATTTACAACAACAATTAAATTTAAGAGTTTTAACCGACAATTTCAAAAAGCTCGCTGAATATTTGATTGGCAACTTTGACGAAGATGGGTATTTAAGACGAGATATTGAATCAATTGTTGATGACCTTGCTTTTTCGCAAAATATTATTACTTCGGATAAAGAATTGATTGAAATTTTAGAAATAATTCAGGATTTCGATCCCTCAGGAGTTGGTGCCAGAGACTTAAATGAATGTTTACTACTTCAGTTAAATAGAAAACTGAAACCAAATGGAGACTATAATGACACAAGATTGGCATATGATATTTTGAAAGATTATTTTAATGAATTTTCAAAAAAACATTATGATAAAATAATACAAAAACTAAATATTAGCGAAGATGAATTAAAATCTGCTATAAGCGAAATACTGAAACTTAACCCCAAACCAGGTAGCTCTTTTAGTAGCCCCCTGAATAAAACATCGCAACACATAACACCCGATTTTACATTAGAAGATGTTGATAATGAATTGGTTTTAAGTTTAAATTCAAAAAATGTACCCGAATTAAGAATAAGCAGAACATATGCAAATATGCTCGAATCATTCAATAAAAACAAAAAAAGACAATCAAAACAAGATAAAGAAGCAATTACTTTTGTAAAACAAAAATTAGATTCGGCAAAATGGTTTATTGATGCAATAAAACAAAGACAAAATACTCTTATGATAACTATGAATGCAATTATAGAATATCAAAAAAAATATTTTATTGATGGTGATGAAATAAAAATGAGACCAATGATATTAAAAGATATTGCTGAAAAAACCAGTTTAGATATATCTACAATATCACGTGTAGCAAATAGTAAATATATTCAAACTCATTTTGGTATATTTCCCCTAAAATATTTCTTTTCAGAAGGTATGCAAACCAATTCGGGTGAAGAAGTATCAACACGTGAAATTAAAAAAATATTGCAAGAATGTATTAATAATGAAAGCAAAAGAAAACCTTTAACTGACGAAAAGCTAGCAAAAATACTACAAGAGAAAGGCTATCAAATAGCTAGACGAACTGTAGCAAAATATAGAGAACAAATGAATATATTGGTTGCCAGACTTAGAAAAGAGCTATAACATTGTCAAATTATTTCTGATAGTCTACAGTCTTCTGGCTATCAGGTTTAAGTTAGATGCTTTTTAACCGCAAAGTTTCGCAAAGTTCTGCAAAAAATTTCTTTAACTTTATGGTTGAAACCACTTGAAAAACAAGAATGTCCAACCTTAGCTACGTAGCCCACAGTCTTTAGTCATGAAACATAACAACATACAGTAAATTTAAAAAATTATGCAAACAAAAATATCAAAAACTATAAGTATAGTTTTTCACCCTTTGTTAATACCAACTTATGCTTTGTTAATAATCTTTAATTCTGGAACATACCTATCGTATGTTTCCCTGTATGAACAAAAAATTATATATATATTCGTTTTTATTAATACGTTATTGATACCTTTGAGTGCAATTCCTTTTCTATACAGCATTAATATAGTAAAGAGTTTGAATATGAAATCGAAAAAAGAAAGAATAATACCTTTAGCTATTTCAGCTATTGCATATTTTATTGCTTTTTTTTTATTAAAAAGTTTAAGTTTTTCTATTTCAAAAATAACATTATATTTTATTCTTTTTTCAGGAATAATCATTATTGTAACTTTATTTATTACAATAAAATGGAAAATAAGTATTCACACAATTGGAATAGGTGGTTTAATAGGTTTGTGTATTTCTATATCTAAAATATATATGGTAAACATAAATTATATTCTAATAATTTTGGTTTTTATATCAGGCTTAGTTTCATATTCTAGACTACAACTCAAGGCACACAATTCCTTGCAGATTTATATTGGACTTTTTATTGGTATAGCAGGGATTTTAATTCCTCTACTAATTATGTTATAAGGCGTTCGATTACCTGTATTACTGACACTTGATATTCAACTAAAAAACAATAAAATTATTTGGACGCAAGCAAGATAAAAAGGCTTGAAAAGCCAAATTTATTTTATAATAGAAATGATTTTATTATTTTTGTGGTAAATGCAACATTTTTGAATTATATTTAGTTCTACTTTACGAACTTAAAAGATACTAAAAATAAGATATTTAGCATTCT
>JAOZVK010000196.1 GCA_029938185.1 Bacteroidales bacterium
AGCAGTAGCCGTTTGTTTCAGAGGAAATAAAGATTATAAAATAAAAATATTTTAAACAAATGAAAAAAGAACCAAAAAAAATACCATATACAGTAAGTAATTTTAAAACTCTTATTACTGAGAACTATTATTATGTTGATAAAACAAAATACATAGAAGAGTTGGAAGATGTAAAAATACCAGTATTTCTGCGACCTCGCCGGTTCGGAAAATCGTTATTTACTCAAATGTTAAAATATTACTACGATTTAAGTTTTTCCGATGAATTTCAAGAGATTTTCGGCAACCTGTATATAGGAAAAAATCCGACCCCAAAACATAATACATATTATTTTTTGGCATTAAATTTTTCTGGTATGAGTACATGGATGGAAGGTGATAGACGTTTTATAAAAAAACAATTCGATGGAGATATAATGATTGAATTGAAAAGTTTTTTGTTCAGATATAGAGAAAATTTATCAATAGACAAGGATTTTATAACAAATTTTGCAAATTTATACTATGATAATGCTGCTGGAGGTTTATCGGAAATTGTAAGAATGGTTTCCGATGCAAACGGTAAAATTTTTATGGTAATAGATGAGTATGATTCTTTGACAAACGCAATGGCAATTCATTACAGGCATGCTCCAGAAACAGATAATGAATATTTGAATATTTTAAAAAAAGGCGGTTTTTTCAGAGGATTTTTTGAAACAATTAAAAAAGGAACAGACACGTCAATCGACAACGTGTATATAACAGGCATATTGCCGATTACAATATCTGATATGAACAGTGGATTTAATATTGCTACTTGGCTTACTTTTAAAGAACGGTTTGCAAATATGCTTGGGTTTACACCACAAGAAGTGAAAAATTTACTTGACGAAATATATACTGACTACAACATAACACCACCCAAAACAGAAACATACAATATTTTAAAACAATACTACGACGGATATAAATTTACATCAAACAGCAATGAATATCTTTTTAACACAACAATGGTGCTTTATTTTTTAAGGATATTAATTGATGAAAATAAATATCCTGATTTTATGACCGATAAAAACACAAAAATTGATTACAGACAAATTGCTTTTATCTTTGGAAACAATATCGAAAAACGCAACTATACAATAAAACAGATTACTGAGAACAAACAATATTCACATTACTCTACATTAAACATAAGTTTTGATATGCAAACATATAAAACTGGACGTTATATTGCAGAAGGTTTGTATTATTCAGGAATTTTAACTCACAGCGAGTATCAAAACGAATATCATGTACCGAATGTTACTACTTATGAAATGGTGCTTGAATATTTTAAAGAAATTAATAATTTTGATTACAGCAGTGATTTAACAAATATTGTTCACAATTATTATACAAAATCCAATGTTGAGGAACTTATTGAAAATTTTTTTAAAAATATAGTTCAAAAATTTCCAGGAAATTTTTTTAAAAATGCCAACGAAAGTTTTTATCACGGCTTGCTTTTTCATATTCTTTGGAATACTACAAATCGGAATACTTTTGAAGTGCTGCCTGAATATAATCTGCCCACAGGAACCGTTGATGTTATTTTACGGTCGTTTCCCAAAGCAAGAGTTAGACAAAAATTAAACGATATTTTTGAGATAAAACAAGTACCTAAATCTGCAAAAGAAAGCGAATTTAATGCTCAATTTGAAAAAGTGAAAATTCAGGCAAAAAAGCATCTCACAGGCGATTATAAAAACTGGAGAGCAGTAGCCGTTTGTTTCAGAGGAAATAAAGATTATAAAATAAAAATATTTTAAACAAATGAAAAAAGAACCAAAAAAAATACCATATACAGTAAGTAATTTTAAAACTCTTATTACTGAAAATTACCATTATATTGATAAAACGAAATACATAGAAGAGCTTGAGAAAGTAAAAATATCAGTATTTCTTCGTCCTCGCCGATTCGGGAAGTCTTTATTTACAGAGACTTTAAGATACTATTACGATTTGAGATTTGCAGACGAGTTCCAAGAGATATTTGGTAATTTGTATATCGGGAAAAACCCAACGCCAAAACATAATACTTATTATTTTTTGTCTTTAAATTTTTCTGGAATGGCTGTTTGGTTAGAAGGAGACCGTAGTTTTATTAAAAAACAATTTGACAGCAATATAATGATAAATTTATACGAATTTCTTTATAATTATAAAGAAGAATTAAAGTTATCTGATAAATATCTTGAAAATTTTAATGATTATTATAATAATAATGCATCTGGTGCATTAAAAAAAATCACTTCACTTGTACATGCTCAAAACGGAAAGCTATTTATCACAATAGATGAGTACGATTCACTTACCAATGCGATGGCAATTTTCTATCAACATGCACCAGAGAATGATAATGAATATTTAAATATCTTAAAAAAAGGCGGTTTCTTTAGAAGTTTTTTTGAAACAATTAAATACGGAACTGCAACAGCCATTGATAATGTTTACATTACAGGTATTTTACCTATCACAATTGCAGATATGAACAGTGGTTTTAATATTGCAACATGGCTTACTTTTGAAGATAGATTTGCAAATATGCTTGGTTTTACAGAACAAGAAATAAAAAATCTAATCGACGAAATATACAATGATTACAATTTAACACCAGATAAAACAGAAACTTACAATATTTTGAAACAATATTACGATGGATATAAATTTATTTCTGGAAGCGATGATTATCTTTTTAATCCTACTATGACGCTTTATTTTTTAAACTCGCTAATAAATAATAACAGATATCCAGATTTAATGACAGATACAAATACGAGAATTGATTATAATCAAATTTCATATATTTTCGGAAATAATAAGAAGATGAGAGATTACACAATAAATAAAATTACTGAAAATAAAAGTCTAAAATATTCATCAAGATTAAATATTAATTTTGATATGATAGATTATAAAAACGGAAATTATATACCTGAGGGTTTATTTTATTCTGGAATTTTAACTCAAGGAGAGTATTCAAATGAATTAAGAATCCCAAATATTATAACTTATGAAATGGCACTAAGTTATTTTACAAAAATAAATAACTACAAAGTAACGGGACTTGATATAACAATGATTGGTGAAAATTATCAGGACTATGGAGATGTAAAAAATCTTATTGAGAATTTTTTTCAAAAAACTATAAAAAAGTTTCTATGACATTTTTTCAGCAATGCCAACGAGAGTTTTTATCACGGTTTACTGTTTTATATACTTTGGAATACTTTTATGAAAAATTTTTACGAGGTTCTTCCAGAATATAATCTACCAACTGGAACAGCTGATATTATTTTACATTCATTTCCAGGAGCAAAAATAAGACACGAGTTACATGATATTTTTGAGATAAAACAAGTTCCGAAATCTGCAAATGAAAGCGAATTAAAAGCTCAATTTGAACTCGTAAAAAAACAGGCAAAAAGACATTTAATAGGTGATTATAAAAATTGGAGAGCAGTAGCAGTTTGTTTTAGAGGAAATAAAGATTTTAAAATAAAAATATATAATTAGACTTGTAAAAAATATTAACATATATAATTAGTTTAATACATAAATTACTATATAGATTTGGAATAGCCGAACAGACAAGAAATGCCTTTGTGAAATATTTATTTAATACAGGGTGGTTGTTTGCCGAGAATATATTATTTATGGTAGCGGCATTTTTTGTTGGTATTTATGTTGTAAGATGTTAGGGATCAGGACAATACGGAATATTAAATTATGCTCTTAGCTTTGTTTTTATATTTCAGGATTTTGCTAAACTTGGTCTCGATGGAATTGTAATAAGAGAGCTTGTAAAAAATCCAGATGATAAAAATAAAATACTTGGAACATCATTAATATTCAAGTCGGTAGGTTCAATATTTAGTTTATTGTTTGTATTTATAAGTATTCAATTTACGGCAAGCGATTACGAAACAAAAATAATGGTAATGATAATTGCTGGAGGAATGCTTTTTAATATTTTTGAAGTAGGACGTTTTCATTCTGAATCACAGGTAAAAGCAAAATATAATGCAATGTCATCATCGGCATCGCTTATTATTGCATCGGGTTTTAAATTATTTTTAATTCTTTCTGAAGCAGATTTATTTTGGTTTGCTGTGGCGTACTCAATTGAAATGGTTATAAAAAGTGTTGGGTTTATTATATTTTACCAAATAAAAAACAAAGATATTGTTAAATGGAAATTTGATAGAAAAATTTTAAGTTCTCTTTTAAAAGACTCTTGGGCTTTAATGTTGTCTGGTGTTGCGGTTATGTTATATATGCGAATAGACCAAATTATGCTAAAAGAAATGCTTGGAGCAAGTGCAGTAGGACAATATTCTGTGGCAGTTAAAATTAGTGAAATTTGGTATTTTATTCCAGTAGTAATTAGTAGTTCGTTGTTTCCAGCAATAATTGATGCAAAACGAAAAGGAAAAGAATTTTACCATAAAAGATTACAACAATTATATAATTTTATGAGTATTATTGCACTATCAATAACTATTCCGATTTATATATTTTCAAATAAAATAATATTTTTATTATTTGGTGAAAATTATTTAATTGCAAGTGATGTTTTACAAATACATATATTATCTTTGTTATTTGTTTTTTGGGGACAAGCAAGTGGGAAATGGCTTATTACTGAGAATTATGTAAAAATAAGTATGTACAGAACAATTGCTGGAGCTGTTTTAAATATTATTTTAAATATTATTTTGATTAAATATTATAATATAAATGGTGCCGCTTTTGCAACATTGTTTTCTTATATGTTGGCTGGTTACATATTTGATATTTTTAATAAAAAAACTTATATCGCTCTTAAAATGAAAAGCAAATCTTTATTTTTAAAAAAATGATTATACAAAATATATACAGAAAATTATTTGCACAAAATTATTTTTATAGATTTAATAAATTTCTATTTACACTTTCTATCAAAGGAATGGGAATATATAACTATGAAAACATGACAGTAAGCGGAGAAAAAAACTTTATAAAAACGCACATTATAAAATGTGCAAAAAAAAACATATATATACAGTTTTTGATGTAGGTGCAAACGAAGGAAAATACACCAAGTTAATACATTCGGTTATCACAAATGCCGAAATTTACGCATTTGAACCACACTATAAAACTTATAAATTATTAAATGAAAATGTAAAAGCAATACAAAATGTAAAAACTTTTAATATTGCTGTTTCTGATAAAATTTCAAAATTAAAACTTTTCGATTATATCGAAAAAGACGGTTCAGGGCATGCAAGCCTCAATTCAGAAATATTTTCAACAGTACACAAAGCAAGCACAATATCGCATGAAGTTGAGGCTAAAACTATTGATGTTATTTCAGAAGAAAACAAATTGAAACAAATTGATTTTTTAAAAATTGATGTTGAAGGGCATGAGCTTGAAGTGCTAAAAGGTGCAAAAAAAATGCTCTCAAATAAAAAAATATCAATAATTCAATTCGAATTTACACAACTAAATACAACAATAAAAGTATTTTTTAAAGATTTTTACGAGCTCTTATCTGATAATTACAAAATATACAGACTTTTACCAAATAACATGCTTGAAATAAAAACATACAATCCTACATTTGACGAAATATTCGGATATCAAAATTATGTGGCAATTTTAAAAAAAATATAAAAATGGAATACAGAACAAATTTGAAAGAATTATTTTTATTTGAGTCAAAAAGTGTATTCGGAAGACTCTTTCTAAACAGAAAACCAAAATTATTTAAAGATAAAAATTACTTAAATTTGGGTTGTGGTAGTAATATTATTGAAGGTTATATTAATGCCGATTTTTTTAAAATATTTCAATTTTTGAAAAAAAAAATACACCAAAAACAGTGGCAATTAGATTTAAGATACAAGTTAAATTGTCAGAATGATACTTTTAATGGAATATATTCAGAACATACTTTAGAACATCTTTATCCCTCTCAAGTAAAAATATTACTTCCAGAATTACATCGTATTATTAAAAAGAATGCGTTTATAAGAATTTCGGTTCCTGATATTCAAAAATACATTGATTATTACAATAATATCACAGATAAAATTGATATTGAACGTTTTAACATAAAATATAAAACAGGTTGTGAAGCAATAAGAAATATTACTCAAAATTATTATCACTGCTCAGTTTGGGACTTTGAAGAATTAAAAAAATATCTCGAAACAGCTGGTTTTAGGAATGTAAAAAAAATGAAATTTAATGAAAGTAATGACAATAATTTAACAATTGATACAAAAGAAAGAAAATGGGAAACATTGTATATTGAAGCTCAAAAATAAACTTGTTATTGATTTACACGATTTCTTATAAATTCAATACTTAATTCATACCACTTATCTTATGACAAAAAATAAATTTAACACACCTATTTTATTTCTTATTTTTAACAGACAGAAAGAAACATTTTTAGTTTTTAATCAAATAAGAAAAATAAAACCAACAAAATTATACATAGCATCTGATGGAGCTCGTAGAAATATTAAAACCGAAAATAATACGGTTAATGAAATAAGAACAAAATTGCTCAAAAATATTAACTGGGATTGTGATGTAAAGACTTTATTTAGGGACAAAAATTTAGGATGCAAATATGCTGTAAGCGGAGCAATTAATTGGTCGTTTATAAAAGAAAAAGAGAGTACTGTTTTATTATATGTGAATTTGTTTTACCAAACTAAAATAACAAAAAGAAATACTCGAAAAGCCACCAGTATTTATTGATATTGGAGCTTCGGGAGAAATTCATAATTCATGGAAAAAATTAGCAAAATATTCAATTTGTATTGGTTTCGATGCAGATATACGAGAAACTGAATTTTTTGAAAGTGAAAACAAAGGCTACAAAAAACTATATATAGTCAATAAAATTTTATCAGAAAAATCTGAAAAAACAGATTTTATCTAACATCATTTCCTTTTTGTTCGGGTAGATTAAAACCTAATGAAAAAGAATTAAGCAAGTGGGCATTTGCTAAACTATTCGAAGTTAAAGAAAAAATTAGTTTACAAAGTACAACAATAAATGATATATTAGAAGAAATGAATATAAATTATATTGATTGGTTTAAAACAGATTCGCAAGGTACTGGTTTAAGAATTTTTGAATCTATCAATTCGAAAATCTCTGATAATATTATTGTAGCTGAATTTGAACCAAGTATAATAAACGCTTATAAAGGAGAAGATTTGTTATACTCAATAATGAAATATATGAATAACAAAAATTTCTGGATGAGTGATATGCTTGTAAGAGGAAGTCAAAGAATAGAACAAGGAAATTTCAAAAATGAATTTAATAAATTTCAAAATAAAATTTTTCGTTTTGCAGACTTATTAAAGTCTTCGCCAGGCTGGGTAGAAGTATCTTATTTTAATACTTATGAGAGCGATAATTTAATAAACAAAAGAGATTTACTTCTATCATGTGCAATTGCTATTACAAAAAAACAATACGGCTTTGCTATTGACTTAGCCAAAAAAGCTCAATTAAAATACGATGATATTATTTTTAAAGAAATACTGAATTTTTCAATTAAAAAAATACACAAGAACATATTTTATGTTTATTCTAAAAAAATTTTACAAAAACTATTAACTTATTTCGAATGAATTTATCACCAATTGTATTGTTTGTTTATAACAGACCTTGGCATACACAACAAACTGTAGAAGCACTACAAAAAAATAAATTAGCAAAAGAAAGTGAACTTTTTATATATGCAGACGGAAAAAGAAAAAAGAAAGAAGAAGATAATGATATAGAAAAAGTAAGACAATACATAAAGACAATAGCTGGCTTCAAAAAAATAACAATCATTGAAAGAGAAAAAAATTTCGGTTTAGCCGATAATATTATTACAGGTGTAACAGAGATTGTTAATGAATACGGGAAAATAATTGTTTTGGAAGATGATATTATTACTTCATCTGGGTTTCTAAAATATATGAATGATGCTTTAACATTATACAAAAATGAAAAGCAAGTAATGCACATTAGCGGATATATGTTTCCTGTAAAAAACACTTTGCCTGATACTTTTTTTTTTAACACAGCATCATGTTGGGGGTGGGCGACATGGAGTGATAGCTGGGAAAACTTTAATCCCGACCCCAAAATTTTACTTGCAGAACTGAAGCGAAAAAACTTAATCAAAACATTCAACTTAAATGGTGCTTATAAATTTACAGACCAATTAATTAAAAATATAAAAAGAAAAAATAAAACGTGGGCTGTAAAATGGTATGCATCTTTTTTTCTGAAAGGTGGCAGTTCGCTTCATCCATATCCTTCTCTTTGTAATAATATTGGTTTTGACGGAACAGGAGAAAATTGCGGAGATGGTTCAAGTAATATTTTCTTTTGGAAAAAGTTAGCTAATGAAATTATAGTAATAAAACATTCAAACTTTGATGACTCGGTAGCAAGAAAAGAAGTAGAACTATTTTTCAGAAATATAAGTAAATTTAGTATTTATTTTGAACAAGTCATAATACGCTTAAAAAAAATTTTTAGATATTGATTTTGGATGTGGAGGAGGTTTTTTGCTAAATAATATCAACTGTAAAGAAAAAATTGGAATAGAGATAAATGAAACTGCAAGAAATAATGCAAAGAAACTTGGAGTTGTTACCGTAGAAAAAACAAGAGCGATTAAAAATAACTTTGCAGATGTAATAATATCAAACAATGCGTTAGAACATACAACACTCCCATTGAATGAGTTAAAAGATTTATTTTGTATATTAAAACAAGGTGGGAAAATTATTTTTATTGTTCCATGTGAATCAATTAAATATAAATACGAACACAATGATATTAATTATCATCTTTACAGTTGGAGTCCAATAGCATTAGGTAATTTATTTACCGAAGCAGGATTTAAAGTTATAGAATCAAAATCATATATTCATAAATGGCACCTTATAACTTATGAAATGACGCTAAGTTATTTTACAAAAATAAATAACTACAAAGTAACGGGACTTGATATAACAATGATTGGTGAAAATTATCAGGACTATGGAGATGTAAAAAATCTTATTGAGAATTTTTTTCAAAAAACTATAAAAAAGTTTCTATGACATTTTTTCAGCAATGCCAACGAGAGTTTTTATCACGGTTTACTGTTTTATATACTTTGGAATACTTTTATGAAAAATTTTTACGAGGTTCTTCCAGAATATAATCTACCAACTGGAACAGTTGATATTATTTTACATTCATTTCCAGGTGCAAGAGTGGGCTTATAAAAATACGAGCAAAAATAGCTTATTTAAGTTTTTTATTAGTTCCTAAAATGTCTTTTTATTTCGTTAGTAAGTTTTTTTGCCCTGAAAGGGCATAAGCATTAACATGGGGCAACGCCCTATGTATAAATGTATTCGCAAGTAAAAACGCCCTGAAAGGGCAAAAGCAATACAAAAAAAAAGAATAA
>JAOZVK010000661.1 GCA_029938185.1 Bacteroidales bacterium
AATTGCACCATTGAATAATTGCACCATTGAATAATTGTATCATTGAATAATTGTACCATTGAATAATTGTATCATTGAATAATTGTACCATTTAAAGTATAATTTTATTTCCAATTTTTGTATGGGTTTTTAATTAAACTTGCATTATAATACTTTTTGTCACCAGTTACCTCCTGTCCTAACCAGTCAGGTTTAGTAAACACTTCGTCTTCAGACGATAATTCAACTTCAGCTATAACTAAACCATCATTAACACCATAAAATATATCAAGCTCAAAAACATGTTTATCATGTGGAATCAAATGTCTTGTTTTATCAATCATTGAAGAGTCGCATAGTAAAAAAAGTTCTTTTGCCTCATTTACAGGAATTTCTTTTTCCCACTCATACCTTGATAAGCCATCATTTGAACTTTTTCCTTTGATGGTTATAAATGCTTTGTTACCTTTTGTTCTTATTCTAACAGTTTTTCCAGGCAATGTACACAAATACGCTTGTTTTATTTCTTCTGATTTGGTTATATAGGGTTTAAAATCACCTTTTACCAAAAATTTTCGTTCTATTTCTTGACTCATTTTTATATATATTTTTTAATTTAAAACTTTTAAACTATCCAATTCCTCAACAGTTACAGAGGGAGGGAAACCGTTAATTATTAATTTTTCACAAACAAATTTGGCAGTAATCTGAGCTTTCTTTTTACTAGAAAAATATTGAATTCCTTGAACTGCTGGAATATATTGTTGGTGAATTTTTCTCTTACCATTTATGTATATATCATAGCCCCAAGCTGAATCTATTTTAAAAACTTTATAATATAGAGTTTCAGAACTATCGGTCTTATTATTAGGTTTTTTACTTTTAGTTTTATCAATATTGGTTGAATTATTACATGAACAAATTGAAAATAAAAAAATAAATAATAAAAAATAATATGGTTTTATAATCATAAATTAATATATTTAGGATTTTAATTTTAAAAATATTCAAAGGTACGCAATTAAAAGTGAATATTTATAAGAAATTGAAAAAATAACATTTACTAAATGAAAATGAGAGAATTAATTTATTTTATGCTTTAAATGGTACAATTATTCAATGGTACAATTATTCAATGGTACAATACTTTGATTAATAATTCACAACAGTTTGTTAATGTTAAAACTATAACTATTTAGAGTATAAATATATTTGAAATGTGTGATATAAAACTATTATTTTCTTTAAAAATATAACCGATATGAACAAAATTAAGCTACTAAGTATTGCATTATTAATATTATTAACAATAAAAACTAATGCGCAGGAAGAGATTTTGAATGAAGAGGATTTGATTGATGCCGTAGAGTACATGTCTTTAGAAGAGGCTCTAAAAAATCCTGAAAATGTATATAAGCTGAATTTAGGAGATATGGAATTATCTGAATTTCCAAAAGAAATATTTGAATTGTTAAATTTACAAATGCTTGATTTGTGGAAAAACAATATCAAAGTACTCCCTAAAGAAATTGCTAATCTTCAGAATCTACAATATTTAAATCTTGGAGGTAATAAACTCAAAGTAATTCCAAAAGAAATTGGAAAATTGAAATTTTTAATTATGTTAGATTTAGAAGGTAATCAATTAGATTCTATACCAAAAGAAATAGGAAACTTATCATTATTACAAAATTTAAATTTAGGTGCAAATAATCTAAAAAAATTACCTGAAAGTATAGGAAATTTAAAATCTGTAATTGATATAGGTTTGTGGGGAAACAAGTTAGAAATTTTACCAAAATCATTTGGGAATTTTAAAAATTTGCAAAGTCTTGATTTATCTGAAAATAAACTTAAATCATTGCCTGCTTCTATTGGAAAATTACAAAACATTAAAATATGTGATTTACATCTAAATAAATTGAAAAATTTACCAAATGAAATAAGTAATTTATCGCATCTACCATATCTGGACATTTCGGAAAATCAACTAAATAAATTACCAAAAAATATTGGAAATATGAGTTTATTACAAATGTTTTATGCTCAAATTCAAAAAGATGAAGAAGGTAACAATACATTGAGGAACATTCCATCGTCTATTGGTAAATTGACTAATTTACAACAATTAAATTTAAACAATGTTGGTTTAACCCGTTTGCCCGATGAAATAGGTGGTTTACAAAGTGTTCAAATATTTAATTTATCAAAAAATAGCATAAGAGAATTACCATCATCTATTGGTAAATTAAAAAATTTAAGAGAGTTTAATGTTTCTTATAATTCGCTAAAACAATTGCACGCAAATATTAGCAAGTTACCTAATTTGTATCAATTAAATTTGTTTAACAATAACTTAGAAGACCTCCCCGCTTCTATTGGACGATTACAAAATCTTCAATTATTAAATTTAACATACAATAAATTGACTAAACTTCCCGAAACTATTGGGAGTTTAACCAATCTAAAAATTTTAAATATTTCGCATAATAAACTAACAGAACTACCTATAACATTTGGAAAACTACGCAGCTTACAGCAATTAAATCTTAAAGGCAACAAAATTGCTAAAGTCCCAAAAGAGATTGGCAGACTGCAAAATTTACAATATTTTAACATAAGAGATAATAATTTGTCTGATGATGAGATAGATAGAATTGATAAAATATTGTCATCTGATACAAAAACAAGATTTTAAGTTGATAAATTGAAATTACGGGAAATTCGGCTACACTATAGTATTGGACATTATTTTATTTTTTGACAGGATTTACAGGATTAACAGGATT
>JAOZVK010000197.1 GCA_029938185.1 Bacteroidales bacterium
AAAAGTCCGTAAGGACGACCTATTGTTAGCCCCGTATGAAGCAAAGCGAAATGCGAGGAATGCTTAGAACGCTTGCTAATTTAACTTTGACAAAGTTTAAAACTTTGTCAAAGTTGGACTTACGTAATTAAAAAATGTAAATTTATAACCGTTTGCAGTATAATGATAATACAATAAAAAAATAATAAAATTAGAGCTAATAATATTGTTGTAATTTTTATAAGCCCAGCTTAGAACTTTTAAAATAAAATAAAATTAAAAAAACCAAAAAAAATGAAAAACATAAAATCAATTATTACAATAATACTACTAATAGCCACAACAGCAAGCACAAAAGCACAAATACTAAACACAAAAGTAGTAGCCGATTACAGACCAGCAAGCAGTATAGTTACATTTTCGCCAGATAATAAATATATGGTAACTGCCGGTTGGCAAGGAGTAAGAATATACAAATTTAGGAATGCAAAACCAAAACTTATTAAAACTATTAAAGACCATAGTAGTTTTGTTAGTTCAGTATGTTTTTCAACTGATGGCAAATATCTTGCTAGTGGTTCCGATGACAAAACAGTAAAAATATATTCAGTATCTGATGGCAGTTTTTCGCTTTTAAAAACTCTTACTGATCATAGTGACGAAGTATATTCAGTAAGTTTTTCATCTGATGGCAAATATCTTGCTACTGGTTCCAGGGACAAAACAGTAAAAATATATTCAGTATCTAATGGCAGTTTTTCGCTTTTAAAAACTCTTACTGATCATAGCAATTATGTAGAATCAGTAAGTTTTTCATCTGATAGCAAATATCTTGTCAGCGGCTCTTGGTACAAAACAGTAAAAATATATTCAGTATCCAACGGCAGTTTTTCGCTTTTAAAAACTCTTACCGAGCATAAAGGTTGGATATATTCAGTAAGCTTTTCATCTGATGGCAAATATCTTGCTAGTGGTGGTTATGATGGTCTTATAGTTTATAGATTGACTGAAATTTTACAACCAGCTATTTTAAGTATAAAAAACTCTACTTTTATTGATGCTAATAAAAATGGTATTCTTGAAGCTGGCGAGAATGCACAATTATCAATAAATATAAAAAACTATGGCAAAGGCAAAGCTAATAATCTAAAATGTTTTACAAAAGTAAGCCCCAGTATATCTGGGCTTTCGTATAGTTTGCCAAGTTCGGTAAATATTGCTGCAAATGGTGAACAAACTATTAATATTCCTATAAGTACAAATATTGATTTGCCTACAAAAAATATAAGTATAAAAGTAAGTTTTACCGAAACTAATGGTTTTCAGCCTGCTCCTGTAAGTTTTAATATTACTACACAAGCTATGGCAAAAGCTAAACTTGTTGTAAGTAGCTATAATACACAAATAAAAAAACAGAGTTTATCAAATATTGATTTTATTGTAAAAAATAATGGTTTTGGTATAGCCGAAAATGTAAAAATAAAATTTACTTTGCCAGCCAATGTATATGCAAGCAACAAATTGGAATATTCTATTGGTAGTATTTCGGCAAAAAGTAAACAAATACAGCCTTTTAGTTTTTTGGTAACTGCAAATTATAAATCCAAAACATTGCCTATAAAAGTTTCAGTAACAGAAAAATATGCTAAATTTGGACAAAACAAAACATTTTATTTAAAAGTTACCGAAGGCGGTATTGTTGTAGATAATACAAAGCCGGTAATCAGTATACACCAACCAATTACAGAAAATAGTAATACACAATCGGAAAATCAGGAAATTAGTGGCAGCATTACAAGTAAAAACCCTTTGCAAAGCATAAAAATAAATGATGTTCCTATTACAACAAGTGCAAATTTTTCGCATACAGTATTGCTCAAAACCGGTAATAATAGTTTTAGAATTGTAGTTACAGATAAAAAAGGCAAATCTATGAGCAAAACAATAAATATAAACCGCCTGTCTAAAGTTTCTAATATTGATACGGATATACCAAATAATTATATAAAAAAACCAAATACTTATGCTCTTGTTATTGGCAACGAAAATTATAGTGGTAATATATCAAATGTTCCTTATGCAATAAACGATGCTAATATTTTTAGACAATATTTAATAAAAACAATAGGGTTGCCTGCCAATAATATCACATTGCTCAAAAATGCTAGTGTTACCAGTATGTCAAAAGAAATAAAAAGCTTTATATACAGACAAGAAATAAACCCTGAAGCCGAATTTATTTTCTATTATTCGGGACATGGCACAAATGATGACCACACTAAAACAGCATATTTGTTGCCAAGTGATATAGAAGATAATGGTTTAAATAAATTTGCTGTCTCTATTCCCGAATTATACAATGATTTAGCAAGACACAAAACCAAACGTGTAACTATTTTTCTTGATGCATGTTTCAGTGGTTTGGGTAGAGGAGAAAACATAGAAAAGGGTAGTAAAGCCGGTGGTGGACGTGTGCCAAAATCAGTTTAATTAAAAGGAAATATTGTAGTATTTTCGGCAGCAAGCAAAAAACAAAAAGCATATCCACACCATAAACAACAACATGGTTTGTTTACCTATTGTTTGCTAAAAATATTACAAGATACAAAAGGCAATATTACATATAAAAAATTATCGGAACTATTGCCACAAATAGTAGGTAATGAGGCAATAAATAACGGTATAAAAAAACAAACTCCTGAAATAAATGCAAGTCCGAAAATAAAAAATAATTGGGGAGATTGGAAATTAAAATAAAAATATGTTGTGATTTGAAATATGTCAAATATTCTTACTTTTTATATGTTGTTATATTTTTTTAATTGTAATGAAAATCAATAACATAATCGCCTACTGTCGGCGTGGCTCTAAGTCACACCGACAGTTTTAAACAGACAAGATGTAACAGTACATACAATAAAATTTAAAAAACATGAAATATTTAAAACAAATTTTTATAATTATTCTTTTCGCTTTTATTGTTCAGAATATATCGGGACAAGATAAGTTTAAAATAAAAAAAATAAATGAAGAAAAAGACTTTAATATTAAATATACTAATCTATCTTCAAGTCATTTTGTAAATACGATTGATACAATTATTTTGGATATAAATGCCAGTAAAGCGGAATTATTGAAAGTTATACGAGATGATACAAAAATAAAAGATACTCATATAAACAATATCTTAGATATTACTGATATTTTGGGCTTTAAAGTTAAAGATGGTTATAAAAAAAGATACTTTGTTGCTATTGATAAAAAGAAATTTTTTAGTAATTTTGTAAAAACTATAATTTATGATATACGCTTAAATTTGTTAAAAACATTAATTTATACAAAGAAAAAAGATTATAAAAGTATTTCAAAAAACTATTATAAATACTATAAGTCAATTTATACCAAAAAAAATACAATTAAAAATATAAAATTTAATCAAAAAGATACTTTGCTTGTTAGTTTAGAAAAAATACAAACAGACTTAGAAAAGCAAAAAAAAGATATGAGCATCAAACAAAAATGGCAATGTGCTATACATGAGACGATTATTAAATTTGAAGATGAAAAAAGCATAAGTGATAAAACTGTTTATTATGTAACAAAACAAGTTTATAAAACATTAAATTATAGTAATAAAATAAGCCAAAATTTGGATAAAACAAATTATTTATTAAATGTAGACAAGGAAAATTTAAAAGTAGAAATTCAAAATAAAAAGAAAGAAGTTATATTTAAAAAAAAATTTAATACTTTTGAAAAAACATCAGTATTTATTAAATTTACAAAAATAAAAAGAACAACTAATATAATAAAAAATATAATATTTTATAAGGATAGTAAACGAATAGTAGTAACAGAATATAAAGACTCTTATTCAATTTATAAGGCTAAATACGGCAAATATTATTTTAAAGTAGATTTAGCAGAACCATCTTATATATATTTATTTATGTATAGTCCTGATGATGATTCACACAATAAAGTTTTATTACTATTGTATCCTTTTTATGAAGAAGAAAATCATAGTTTTGGTATTGGTACACATGAGTTTTGCAAAAAATATGAAATTGTATTATCAAAAACTACAAATAAAAAAGAGGAAAATGTTTATTTGACAATAATAGCAACAAAAAATAAAATTAATAATATATTTAGTCTTTCAGAACGCATTGATAAACCCCAGTTAATTGAAAAAATAATTGATAAGGAAAATTGTAAAAAACTTATTAATATTATTAACAATACTACTGATGTATATAGTAAAACGGTTATTTTTAGACTTAAGTAAGGTCTTCGACCTGTTTAATGTGGCTTACGCATTTACGTATATCACTATAACACAGTCGATTATGTAAAAACAAATGTTGAAAAACTTTTGTAAAGCTACTTAGGGGGGAGTTGGCAGTCGGTTTACACAAGAGTAGGGCTGGCATATAAAATACAGAGCAATCAAAAGTCCGTAAGGACAACCTATTGTTAGCCCGTATGAAGCAAAGCGAAATACGGGGAATGCAAAGAATGTTTAGAACTGAACACATAAAACATTAACTATTTAATATTTAAACTATTATGAAAAGATTCACGATTTCAATTGTATTAACATTTTTTATTATAACGGCTTTCTCGCAAACGGTGGACTGTTTTTTATTTTCGGGAGATAAAAAAAGTAAGGAGGATATTCTAAAAAACAGCCTTTTTCGTTACCTGAAAGACCATAGAAATATAGCAGAATTTAGTGCATGGTATCTCTCTTCTTTCTATTGGGATGAGATTATAAAAAACAACAATAAGATTTACAAAAACAGAAATACTAATAATATTGGTAGTTTATGGAAAAACCTGAAAGACAAAAATATATCAGATATTTTAGACAAAAGCAATTGTATTGCAAAATATCTTAATATAACCAAAAATCTTACCTTTGGTAAGTTCTTAGAAAATAAAATAGGTAATCTAAAAGCAACTCAAATTTCATATAATATTGAAAGCAAGAATATTAATGAAACGGCTATTGACAGTGTTGTTGGCAAATTGGATACATGGCTTAAAAATATAAAATTTACGATATTAGTAGATATTGATGAAGATGATATTATTTTTGAATATGATGGACTTACAGTACAACAAAAAAATGAGATTAAAAATTCATTCATAAGTAGTTTAGTACAAGATAGAACAAGTTTACAGCAAATATTTACTGACAAAACATTAACATTAGTTTCAGGAAATCAAACAGACCCAAGTAGTGTGTGTTATAAAATGGCAAAGACCGACAATACAATATCTAATAAAGGTTTTTTGGCAAATGCAGATTATTATTTTCTTGTAAAAATTAGAAATTTAAGATTAAATTATAAACAAGTAGAAGGTTTTGATGAAAAAATATGGAAAATAGAAAATGTAAATATTCATATAGAGCTACATAATTCGGCTGCAAATAAATCTATTGCTAATTATCAAACAGATTTAACAGATATTACTGGAGTTACAGACGGAACCACTTCGCATCGTGAATTGCCAGCAAAATTACATAAATTTATTTATGCTATAATATCTGTAGAACCCTTAGAAATAGGTTATTCTCACAAAACAGACGGTACTTTTTTTATGCAATTATATAAAGAACTAAGTGTATTATTTAACCCACTCACAAAATCAACAAATGGATTTCCTTTTAGAATTTTTGTTCAACAAGTAAAAGATAAGAACAAAAATACGCCATCAACCAGCGATTTTACTGATATTCTAAACAAATTAGAAGCTAAGTATAATTTTAAAATAAATAAGGCGGTAGGTGCTGGTGCAAACGAAGGTGTACGATATGTAAATGTAGGTCTGAAAAATTGTTATTTTAGAATAAATCCATTTAAACAAGCTTTTAAAAATGAGCTTAATAGTTTGATTAATAAATCGTATGAAGTATCAGCCAATTCGCCGAATTTTTTCTTACTTTTATGCGAAACAAGTTCACCATACGTTTATTTAAACGAATGTGTGATTCAAATTAATTTAAAAGGTACATGTCCAAATACTGTTTTTAGTGGTTCGGATTTAACAATTAAAGTAGAAGACGAAAAAATGAATACATATCCTGATATAAAATCTAATTATAATGAGAAAGATGCAATATTAAGGATTCGTTTAGACGATAAAGATGGTAAATGTATTCCATACGAAGCTGGTCTTGAGTATTATTTTGATATTTCAGACAAATCCGGAAATACTTGTAGTTTTTCTTGTAGAAAATAGATTTGACTTATATAATTATATTTATAACGGTTGTGAATTTAACTTTGACAAAGTTGGAGTTAGGTAATTTAAAATGTAAATTTATAACCGTTTACAGTATAGTAGTATGAAATTGTAAATATTTACAGAATAAATTGGGCTACCCACGTAAACTTGGATATTTGCAATATCGTGCCACGATAACAATTTCTCAATTAGATATTTAACAGGGTGTTCAACTTTACGTGAATAATCGAAAATTGCACAGATTGAAAAAACATAATTCATAACTTTTAAAATAAAAACAAATGAAATTAACTAAAAAAATATACATATTTTTATTTATCCTTTTTATTAGCAACTATGCTGTGGGGCAAAGCAAAACCTTTGATGATAGTTATAACTATTCGGGAGAGGCTAGCAAAGATATAGTAAGAAAATATGGTATGTTCAATATTCTTGTAAAAGAATATAATTTGAACGAAGCTAATGCTTTTAAAATTGCAAACCAGCATACCTCGCTAATAATGAACTCTTTTAAATGGAAAGAAAAAATAAATGATACAAAAAATGTGATCTTAATTAGCTCTGGACTTGTTCCAAAAAACATAAATATAAGCAATGACAAAAAAGCAGAAACTAAAAAATATACTTATAATACCAGTATTAGCACTGAAACACTTACTAAGTATATAGACAGTTATAAAATGATTTATGATAATATTAGTTTTCTGATAACTACGGATATAGATAAAAGCAATATCAATGGTTCGAATGAAATTTCTGAAAATATTCAAAAAAATATTACAACATATTTAAAAACTGAAATAACATCATTGCTAACAAGTAAAAAATATTCTGTTGTTGTACCGAGTAATGAAACAAACAAAAATAGTTTTATAAATTCGACTCCCGAACAGCAAAAAGCACTAAATGCAAAAGCCGATTATATTTTATTAATACAATTAAATAGCATTGATATAGAAAAAAAAGCTTCTAATTATGTTCTAAAAAATGCAATGTTTACATATAAAATTAAAAGCTCTATAAACGGAAATATTATAGCTTCGGTAAATATTAATAAATTAGATGCTTACACAACTGTTGGAAGTAATTCGGCAAAAGCAGTAATGGAACTCTCAAAATTGCAAATGAGTGAATTAAGTCTAAATTCGCTTCAACTGGGAAATAGCAACGAACACTCTATTTTTTCGCAGTTTAATAAAAAATTATCTAAAGATGGTTATTTTTTTACAATATTTGTTCAACAACCAAGTGGAATTGAAAGCCAGTTTAATAATTCTCTTAAACTATCAAAAGATAATTATAGTTTTGATATAGAAAACTCTGAAATAAACAGTGTAAATACCTTGCAAATAGATTTGAAAAATTGTAAGTTTGACAAAGCGAAATTCGTAGACGATTTGATAGCTAATATTAATAAAAAATATTCTATTGTTTTGAAAAAACAAAAAGTTGAAAATAATTATTGTATACTGAATAATTCAATACATACAACAATAAATACAAATTACACAAACAAATCTGTTGATAATTCCGAAAATATAGAATTTAAATCAAACAGTGTTGTTATTTTAGACCCCGTTTCCGAGTTTAAAGATTTTGAATTAGATACTGATATAAAAACATTAAAAATAAGAATAGAAGATAATTTTGGTGTAGAATTTTTATACTTTACTAAAAAAAAATATAACAAAAAAATCAAAATCACTCTCCTTCAAGACTTTTTATTTATAAATGGTCGCACATATTCTTTTGAAATCAATGATGGTGAACAAGTTATGGATAAAGAATATAAATAATTTTAGGCAAGTTTCATTTTTAATGTTTTTTAGCTAACAGTTTAAAAAATAGATGAAAAATTTATAAACATACGAAAGTTAAATGCCTTTAGGCATGACCTATAGCTAGCCCCCGATGGTAATCGGGGGTAAATGATAAATAATATTCTCTCAAATGCCGTAGGCATGGGCTATTTATTTAATTCTATGCTGTTTAAGAGGTCGTACATATGGCATTTTTGGGAAATATTTGCATTTATGTCCTATAGATATCTAATTGCTCATTCGCAATTAATCTAAAGGCATTTAATAAATTATGAAAATTTGTTTTTTTTCGAAATAAATTGTTAGGTGGAAATTGAAACTTGCCTAATTTTAACTATGAATTTTATTTAGCAACAATGAAAAAAAGATTTTTTTTACTTATAACTATTATACTTTTTATTTCATTTTTATCATACAGTCAGCACCCTATTGATTTAGATATGCTTTTTCATCCCAAAAAGAGTAAATTTTTAATAAATGGACTTGGCGGAGCAGATTTTAAAGAAAAAAGTATGAAACAATTAAATAGCTCGGCAAAATTCGATTTTGTTTATAATCTTGATTTGGGAACAAATGATGAGAAAAGAAGAAATAATTTATTAAACTTTTCGCTGAAATTTAATCCAGCTATGTGGAATACTTATGAAACATCAGATGTTTTTAATCTTAAAGACCTATATTTTACAACAAATAAAAGTGCTTTTTTCTTTGGTATAAATAGATATTCGACAAAAAAAATAGGCGAGGAAGGATTTGAATTTGGCGATGTAGCCGAAAATTATACTTTTCGTTCATTGTTTACTAATTTTTCGTTTACACAATACTTATTAAATAGTAATATACCTGAAAATAAAGGTTTCAGTAGTTTCAAATTTCAACTTGGTGGGCAGTATGGTTTATTATTAGACACTGATTATGCAAATTTGATGTTTAATTTTTCTTTTTTTGCAACATATTTTCATATCCTTGATAATTCAAAAAATGATAGAACTTTTGAAGAGCTGTTAAATTCTAATGAAACTTTGGCAAGCGATTTTACAGGAGTAGGAGCTAAAATACTTTTTCAAATTAATAATTATTCTATTCATTTCGAAACAAGATATTATCAAACAATTGGTAGCGATTTCGAACCGCCAGATTTTGTACCACTTACATTCTCAATGGGAGCAACTATAACTGGCTCAATACTAAAAATTAAAGAAAAACGAAAAAATAATTAGGGTGAAGTTTAAACTAATGACTTTGACTTGTCTAATATTGCTTTTACTAAATATAAAGGTCTTCGACCTATTTATAGTTGCTTACGTATTAGTATAAAGACAACATAATCAGGGTTTTATGAATGAATAAATGTTAAAAGATTTTTGTAAGAGTACTTAATATACTTCCTCAAAATGTATAAGCTCCCACGCATTATAAACTAAAACTATTTTTTTGA
>JAOZVK010000198.1 GCA_029938185.1 Bacteroidales bacterium
CGTTGTGGTATGTTTGTAGGCGGTGGTGTGAACCACCGTAATTTATAAACCATTAAAAAAACATTGTATAAAATGTGTCATTCCTACGGAAAAAGAAAAAGCAAACGATTGGATTGTTATTATAGACCATAGTGTTCAAACAGGAAATATAAAATGTTTTGTAGCAATTGGTTTTCGCCAAAGTCAATTATCCATCGGAGAAACTATTAGTTATCAAGATGTTGAACCTCTTTTAATAGAACCTGTAACAAAATCCAATTCAGAAATTATCAATAAGCAATTAGAAACAATTTTGTCAAAAATTGGCGGTATCCTAGCAGTTATAGCAGATAAGGGCAGCGATATTTTTGGTGGTAGTAAAATATTTTGCCAAGCAAGTGAAGCAAAAACTGTTTTTATATATGATGTCAAACATAAAACAGCAAGCGAATTAAAAAGAATTTTAAACAACAACGCTTTATGGAAATCGTTTACAAGTCTGTGTAGCCAGACCAAAAGTCAAGTCCAACAAATAGATATGGCATGTTTTTGCACCGCCAAAACAAAAAACAAAGGCAAGATACATGAATATAGAAGCATTAGTAAAATGGGCAAAAGAAAAGTTGATTATATTAAAAAAATTAACAATTTTTATTATAAAGCCCGAAAACATAAATATATTGAAAGCTGATGGTGTGCCTGATACAATAAATAGCAAGTTATTATTACTAAGTGGTAATGATTATAAAGAACAAGATGACTTTATAGAAGCAATAAAGTTGCAAATTGGAGAAAATGATACACTAAAATATCAAGGACAAATATTGCAATCTTGTTGTGTTGCAGTATCTGATGAAAATATTACTGATATATTCAAAGAATTAGAAATTGAAAATATTGCAGAAAAAGTATCTGATAAATTGAATTGGTTATATAAATTTGAACATTTATTATCTATATGGAATGAATTAGTATTGGTGTGTGAAATAACATGTTCATTTGTCAGAAAACATGGATTTTATTTAGCTTGTGAGAAGCAATTAAAAACAGAGTTTGAATTAAATAAAGTACAATCAAACTACAAGCAAATTACAAAGCTTCAAGAACGACTACTTGATTACCTTAAATTTGAGGGTTCAAAATGTAAAGCAAATGAAAAATTACTCGGAAGTAGTGAAATAATAGAATCAATTTTTGGAACTCAAAAGCAATTAGAAAAACAACAGGTAAAAAGTGGTTTTACCAAATTGATTTTAGCCATAGCAGCTCGTATTTCAAAAACAACAATGCCAATCGTAAAAAAAGCAATGGAGACAATTTCAATAAAAAAACTTGATGAGTGGTCAAAAAAATAAAAAAAACTGTTCAGGCACAAAAAAAGAAAATGACAAATATTATAAAAAAATGGAACAAAAGTGGAACTAATAAACCCTCTTGAAATATTGACTTTTTATAAGCCCAGTCTAAGACCTATTCAAATTCTATTAAAATCTGATTTTTATTAACTGTACTATTCTTTTTACAATTAATGTTTTTTACAATTCCATCAATTGGTGATTTCAAAATATTTTCCATTTTCATGGCTTCTAAAACCAATATATTGTCGTCTTTATTGATTTTACTACCTTTTTCAACTAAAATATCTAAAACTAAACCAGGCATTGGAGCCAATATATTGTTAACTTTTTTATCCAATTCGTCTTTATAGCCCATTTTTTTAAGAAGTAAATCAAATTCATCATAAACTTTAAGTTCATGTTTTTCATTATTTACTTTAACTACAAAAGATTTATTTTCAAAATCAATTTTTACCAATTCAATATTGTACGATTTATTATCTTTTATCATATGATAACAGTTTTTTGATATTTCTACAATATCAAAACTAAAATCGACACCATCAATTGTCCCCGATTTATCAGAGTTTTTGTTATAACTTATTTGATGTTCTTTTTTGTTTACAGCTACTTTATACATAAGTTTAATATTTTTATTCTAAATTTTAGCTCTTATCATTCTATGTTTTCCACTTATATCTTTTTTTACAACAATATTACTAAAGCCAATATTGTATAATATATTTGATAATTCATTATGCAAGTATTCGTTTATTTCAAAATACAAATTAGCGTTTTCATTTAAATGATTTTTTGCAAATAATGCAATTTTTTCGTAAAAAACAAAAGGATTATCATCCTCTACAAACAATGCTATGGGTGGTTCATAATTTAAAACATTCTTTTGCATCATTTTTTTTTCCGAATATCTTACATATGGAGGATTGCTTACAATAATATCATACTTACCAAACAAAAATATTGAATCATCAGCATATTTCAAAATATTATATTCTTTAAAATCAATTATTACATTATTTCTAATTGCATTTATTTTGGCTATTTCAATTGCTTCTTTTGATATTTCAATTGCTTGTATTTTTGCTAATTCTAAATTTTTTGAAATACTTATAGGAATACAACCGCTACCAGTTCCTATATCAATGATTTCTAAGCTTTTATTAACATTAATATTATCTTTAATAATCCATTCAACAAGTTCTTCGGTTTCGGGACGTGGTATTAAAACATGCTTATTCAAACTGAAATTTAAACCATAAAATTCAGTATAGCCTAAAATATATTGAATTGGTTCATGTTTTTTTAGCCTAGTTAATACATTTTTTATTGTGTTTACTTTTGTTTCATCAATATAATTTTCTGATTTCAAAACTATATCAATAGACGAATAACTAAGAAAATGCTTTAAAATTATGCTAATAAAGCTTTTTGTTTCATTTGTATTGTATATATTTTTCAACTCATTTTTTATATATGAAATTATATTTATTAGTTTAATCAATTGAGTTGTTTTAAGGTCTTCGACCTATTTAATATTGCTTACGCACCCTTTGTTATAAGGTCTTCGACCTATTTATAGTTGCTTACGCATTAGTACAAAGGCAATCTAATCAGAAAGTTATGAATAAGTAAATGTCGAAAAACTTTTGTAACAGTACTTATATCATACGTAAGCAACATTAAATTAGGTTAAGACCTTTAGTTAAAAAAAACTTTAAAATGGTATATCATCATTTTCCTCTCCTTCAGGTGGTGCATTGTATTCAGAAATTGGAGGCATTTCACTATTACCACTTGATTTTGCTTTCGTATCTCTTTCTATTTTCCAAGCCCTTAGGTCTGTATACCATTTTTCGTTGTACTCTCTTGATTCAGGATTAAAACTTACTTTAATTTTTTCTCCGGTACTTAAAGTTTTTACAAGGTCTGTTTTATCTCCCCATGTAGAAAAACATATTTTTTTAGGATAGTCTGAGAATGTTTCTATTACAAAATCTTGTTTAACCCATCTTCCATTTCTACCTTCACCTGAAACTTCGGAAAGTACCTTAAAAACGTTACCTTCTATTTCAATACTCATTATAATATTATTTAAAATTATAGCTCTTAGAGCCTTTTTACATTACTTGTATATTTTAGTATGCCTGATTATAAGCTAATTAAAAAGTATATATATTTGTGTACAAAGAAGTTTTTATTCATTAATAATAATATTTTTGATTAAATCTCCTTGTGCAATAGTATCAATTATATCAAGACCTTCAACAACTTTTCCAAAAACTGTATGGTTTTTATCTAAGTGTGCAGTGTTTTCTCTATTATGACAAATAAAAAACTGTGAACCGCCTGTATTTCTACCAGCGTGTGCCATAGAAAGTACTCCTTTATCATGAAACTGGTTTCCACCTGTTAATTCACAATCTATAGAATAACCTGGTCCACCTGTACCATCTCCAGAGGGACATCCGCCTTGTATAACAAAATTTGGTATAACTCTATGGAATGTAAGCTTATCATAAAATCCTTTTTTTGATAATTTCACAAAATTATCGACTGTGTTTGGTGCATCGTTCTCAAAAAACTCGACTTTCATTACTCCTTTTGCTGTTACTATTTCTGCTGTTTTCATAAAATCTTATATTAATGGTCATCGACCTATTCCGTAAATTATAATATTATAAAATGGCTTTTCAGTCCTTATAAATGTATTTTTCTTAAATTTAATCCTTAAATCCACAAGAGTTGCGGATTTAGGAACAGGTATCAAATAACTGCCCTATTTTGCGTCATTATTTTGTCATTTTACTACCTTAAAAAAAGTCTTAAATAGTTCACTATTTGCGACTTTTTGTAAGTTGTAAAATAACAAACTAATCTATCAAACGGACATTTATTTAATACCTATTCCTTAAGGTAAATAAATTTAGGACTAATTATGTAGCCAAATTTAGTGTTTATACACTATTCTTTATTTAGTTTTAAATGCTTTTTAATATGTTCTTTTGTAGTTTCTTTTTTCATATTAGCATCTTTATGTGCTTGAATTGATAAAAGTTCAACTTCAAAAATTAATGTTGAATGTGGTGGTATTGGGCTTCTTGGGTCGGGGTTAGCACCATAGGCTAATTCTGATGGTACAAAAAGTTTCCATTTTGAACCAACTGACATTAATTGTAATGCTTCAGTCCAACCGCTTATTACTCCGTTTACAGGAAATGTTGCTGGTGTACCTTTATCAACAGAACTGTCAAAAACTTTACCATCAATAAAAGTTCCGTGATAATGCGTTGTTACTAAATCACTTAATTTTGGTTTATCTCCTGTTCCTTCTTTAATGATTTTATATTGTAAGCCACTTTCTAATGTAATAACTCCCGCTTCTTTACTATTTTTGGCTAAAAATTCTTTTCCTTCTTTCATAAACTTACCATATTTTATCTCTTCTCTTTTCATAAAATATTCTCGTAATTTAGAGGTTGCTTCATCAGATGCTATTTTCAACTCTTTATTTTTCAAGATATCACTTATTGCCATAACAAGTACATCAACATTGATTTCGTCAAGTCTTTCTTTTTTTAAGTTTTCACCTATGGTTATACCAAAACCGTAACTTATTGAATCAAGTTTTGTTTCTATTGCAACTTCTTTTTTAACTTCACCTTGCTGACAAGAAAACACAAAAGACAGTAATGCAAATACTAATAATAAATTAATTAATTTCATTGTAAGTAATTTAATAAAAAAATTTAATAATAAGACATTTTTATGTCCTCAAACTACATAAAAAAATTATCCTACATTTTGTAGGCGATAAATAATGAAACTTAATATAAACAAATGAATATCATACTAATGAAATTTCATTGAATAGTATACATTAAATTTATGCACAAAAGTAATTCAAATATTAATGCAATTCAAATATTTAAGGCTTTTCGAGCATTTTTACCTTACTTACATCTAAGTTGTGGTATATAGCCAGTTAATAAGTGAAAATAAAATTTTTACTATTTTATGTAATGCTTATTCCTTGAAATATAGCTGATTGTATATTATGCGTAAGCAATATTAAAAAGGTTTTCGACCTATTTATCAAATTTGTTTTTAAAAAATATTCCTTTTAAAAAAAAGTTTCCTGTAAAAAAATATCTTTTGTTCTCTATGCTATCAAAAATACTTTTATCGTAATATTCTTGTATTTCATTTTTTTGGTATCCCAAAATTTCAAGTAAAGATGGGAATAAATTAAAATGGCTTACTTTATTGATATTTTTTTTAACAAAATTGAAGTTTTTTCTTTTTAATGTATCATTAATATAAATAAACAAAGGAACTGTTGATTGCAGGGGCGATACTTTATCTCCATAGCTTGCAGGTGCGTTAAACCCATTTTCGCCAAGCATTGTTGCATGGTCTGATGTATATATTATTATAATATCTCTGTTTAGTAGTCTTTTAATTAGATATTTGAAAAAACCATCGGTATTCCATAAAAGAGAGTTGTAGTAGCTATTTCGTCTTTTTATACTATCTGTTGAAAACTCAGCAATTTGGCTGACTGGTTCAAAAACTCTCATAGAGTCAGGATAGTTCCATTCGTAATGAAAATGTGAGCCTACTTTTACAATGTACGAAAATGTATATTTACTACTATCTTTGGTAATATCCAATAACATTTTTGCAGCTTCGTAATCTAATAAAGGTCTACTAATTTTTTTTAGTGTAGGAAGTAGACTTGAATCAATAAAGTTAAAATCTTCATCAGTCATATAGTTATGCTTTTTGTTAGTTTGAGCATCTATATAAAATGTTTCATAACCAGCATGTTTTGCATATTGAAAAATATTAGGGTTTTTCAGACACTTTAAAGAATTGTTTGGTAAATCCGATTCTTTAATTCCTGAATATAATATAACTTGTGAGTTTTGGCTTACATTTCCTCCCGAAGCACATATTCCATAATTAAATATTTTATTACTAATAGAATTTAAATATGGGCTTGTATTAAGTTTATCGTTATTAATTCCTAATTTATCTGCCCTTATACTTTCATCAATAATATATACTACATGTTTGTAATATGGTTTTTCAAAGTGGGTAATAAAATTAGTGTCCCTTTTACCAATATATACATTGTTATTTGTTGCATATAATGTCAAGGCAGGGATTTTAAATATTGAGGGGTAATAGTTTTCACCTTGTGTTTTATTTACAATATAATACATTATAAAAAAAACAAATATTGACAATGGCAAAGAATGCAAAATTGATAATTTGGGCATATACTTTTTTGATAAAAAAAATATTGTAGTTACAAAAATAAATACAAGCACAATTGCAAGTATATATTGTGGTAAAAAACTCAGAAGAGCATCAATTTCGGTACCTGTATTAGCTCTTAATTCTGTAACAAAAATATTTGCTTCGTGGTAAGTATATCCATAATTATTTATTAGTTTGTAGCTTAGTTCTATTGTTAAAGTAAAGAAAAGAATAACATGAGATATTATTTTGTATATTAAGTTTTTAGATAATAACATAAATATGGTTATCATAGGTAATATAGCTAAAAAACCAATATGGAGAACGAACTTGAAATACGATTGTTTTAATATTGCCGAATAGTATTTTACTATATCGAATGAATCAATAGCAACAAATATTATTAGAATTATAAAATATAAAATACTTGAGAATATTATTTGTGTTTTATTTATATTTTTTGGTAACATAAATGCTTATTTTTTAATATTTGCAAAATTGTGGTCTTTAATAAGTTCTAATCTTTTGTCATTTTTTATTTTATCAAAATTTTCAAATCCGTATTTTATTGATTGATTAATATTTATTATCGCCAAGTCTTTTTGCATATTTATAGCATAGTAGCAAGCTTTTAGGTAATATACATCTTTGTTGTTAGGGTCGGATTTTTCATAAATTTTTAGATAATCAATACTTTTTTTATCATTTTTATTAATCATATCGTTACAATACATAAATGAAATCATGCTTATAATGTTCAGCAATCTTTTATTCATTAATTTTTCTTGCCTGCTTGCATCATCAATATTTATCATTTTTTTTAATCTATTTATTTCTAAGTTCAAAAAAGTAAAATTTGATTTAGCAAAAGCTTCAATGTATTTTGATTGATAACGGTCTTCTTTTTTTTCCAATTTTTTAATTTCATTTAAGGCTTTTTTGACTTTTGATGTTTTCTTAAATTCTAAAAATGAATTTTCAATTAATCTTATATCGTAGATGTTTTTAAGCGATTTAATAAATTTATTATATAAAAAATATGTTTCAGTTATCTTATTTTCTGAGTTTAATTGGTTAATTTCCTTTGCCATCAAGTCGCTATAATTTCTTAATACTGCATCATCTACAGGAATAATTTTGTTTTTTATTGTATTTACTTCAAACCAAAGTATTGCTATTTCTAATTCTCTTTCGCTTGGCCAGTTATGTTCACCATCGAATATTAATAAAGTATGAGTAAAATTTGTTTTCTCCAATTCATTATAGAGTTTTTTCATTTCGAGATAGTTAAAATCCTTATTTCCAACCATACCAACAAATTCAAATCTATTGGAGATTTCTTTACTTATGGTAGACAAACCTGCCGAGCAAGATATTATTCCCCTTATACCTCCTTTATAAACAGCAATAAGACTGGCTATACGTGCACCACCCGAAAAACCAGCTGTATAAACTCTCTTAGAATCAATTGAATATTTATCAAATATTTCTTCAAAAAGTATATTTATTGCTGTATTTACATCTTTTAATTTGTTCTTAATATTATTTGAACCAATCACTATATAGCCATATTTCTCAGCTATTTTACTGAAAAGCTTAACCGGCTTTGAACCTTTAGCTTGTGGGTCGAATGCTATTATTATTGGATAGTTTATTTCTGGATTATAATACGATGGTAAATATAGAGAATACGAATGTTTTGAATTTAATTTACATACTACTGTCTTTATAACAACTCCGTTTTTGTTTTTTTTAAGAGGTATTTCTATTTTCTTTCTGCTTTTATTATTATTTTCGTTACAAAAAGAAAATACAATTATTAGCAAAAATATCGAAAACTTGTGATGAAATTTTATCATAATTTTTATTTTTTTGGTATAAAAAACTGAGGTATTTTCGAGATGTTTTTATTAATAATTGTATAAACTCCTCCAATATTATTTTTTTTAAGTGCTTTAATGTCCTCTCTTGTTTTTTTTATAATATTACTTATATTTTTATTGCTTATTCCACCCAAACGCATTCTTACAAAAACTTCATCTATATATGAAACTGAAATTTTATGTTTTCCCAAAAAACGTAAAATCAAATCATAATCTGATGCTATTCTAAAACTTGTATCAAAACCATCATATTTATCATAAATATTTTTTTTAACAAATAATGTAGGATGTGGGGGCATCCATCCTGTTTTGATTTTGTTATAATTATATTTTCCCGATATCCAGTTTCTTATTATTTTGGTATTTGATTTATCAACATATAATAGATTTCCATAAATTGAATCAGTTTTTTCTTCTTCGAGTTTTTTTACTACATTTTCAATGATACTTTTATTCGCATAAATATCATCAGCATGCAGAAAACCAATCAATTCGCCGGTAGCTACACTTAAACCTTTGTTAAGAGCATAATAAACACCCTTATCTTTTTCTGATAAAAAGTAATGAATTTTATCTTTGAATAATTCTATTGTTTTAATAGTTTTATCGGTAGATTTTCCATCTATAATAATGTATTCAATATTGGAATAGCTTTGATTAATAACAGACTTTATTGTATCGCCTATTGTATATTCGTTATTGAATGAACTTGTTATAATTGAAACTTTCATTTTTTTAGAAAAATGATTCTTAGAGTCTTTTAAGGTCTTATATCTATTTAATAACACTCTTTCTTGATATATTTAACTGATTTCAAAAACATGTAATGTAAAAGAATAGGCATATCTCAACAAATATTCCACGCTCATATTAAAATATTTAGGTTATTTGTATGAATGAACCCTAATCATTATTTTTGTTCGAGTATTTTATTTATTTCATCAATACTTATTTCTAAGATTTGGGATATTTCTTTTTTGCTTTTCTTTTCTACATGGTATAA
>JAOZVK010000662.1 GCA_029938185.1 Bacteroidales bacterium
GAACTAATAAAAAACTTAAATAAGCTATTTTTGCTTGTATTTTTATAAGACCAGCAATACCCTACCTGTCCATATTATTAAAATATAGATTTATAATTTAAACAGATTAGTATTGAATTAATTAAGCATGTTGTAGTTTTATAAAAAGAAATTTATAAACATGCTATAATTTTTTGGGGAGGACGGAAAATACCTTTTGTTTCTAAAAACTTATAGTTTTCCGATAAAAGGTATAATTCTTTGTGCAATTTATTACAAATTATTATAATTTTGTTTTTAAGTAAGTAATAATCAATATTATTATTATTTAATTTAATTGGAATATTGTCTTTAAATTTAATTATATTATGATTTTCCGTTATCATTTTTTTAAGATAACATTTTCCGTTACATTTTAATTCTGGTTTATTTTTGTTTTCACATAAGTTTTTTATAATATAATCTTTAAAAGCAAAATATTCGAGATAAGGCAAAAAAGGGTTTATCAGCAAAATAATTGCTAATGTAATTGAAATTGCTATGCTGATAAAATTATATTTCATTGAGTTTTTAAAACCAAAGCTTCGTTCTTTGAACAAAAGCTTTGATATTCATATTCTTACTATTTTTTATGCGATTTATTCCATTTCAGTTCTATTTTTGAATCAGCAGGCGAAACTCTTACATAGCCCTGCATTTCTTGATGTAATGCCGAACAAAAATCAGTACAATAAAATGGATAAATACCTGAAAATTTTGGCTTCCAAACAAGAGTTTCCGTTTGCCCTGGCATAATAAGCAACTCGGCATTTAAGGCTCCTTTTATTGCAAAACCATGTGGTATATCCCAGTCCTGTTCAATATTAGTAACATGAAAAAATACTTTATCGCCAACTTTTATACCTTCAATATTATCTGGAACAAAATTACTTCTTATAGCACTCATATATACATGAATATTGTTTCCTTTTCTTACAATTTTTGCTTCTTTTTCAGACATAATTGCGTAAGGATGTTTATTATCGACAAGCTTATATATTTTTTTTGATTTTGATTTTAATAATTCAGCCGGTATAGCTTGTGCATAATGAGGTTCGCCAATCATGGGGAAATCGAGAATTAATTTCATTTTATCGCCGCTAATATCAAATAATTGACCAGCATGTGGCAATTCTGGACCTGTTGGTAAAAATCTGTCCTTAGTCATTTTGTTCATCGCCAACATATATTTGCCCCATGGTTTTTCGGAATCGCCGCCGGGTATCATTAAGTGTCCTACGGAGTAATATGTTGATACACGGTCGAGTATTTTTTGAGTAGCAACTTCCCATTTTACAATTTCAGATGAAATAAAAAAAGAAGTATAAGCATTTCCTTTTCCATCAAACTCTGTATGTAAAGGACCAAGAGCATTTCTTGCAGCCATAGGTACAACTCCTGCAAGTATTGATTCGTATTTCAAAATAGGGATACCATATGTTTCTCCTGCAAAATCTTTATTTTCAATAGCTTTTATCATTTTTGTAAAAGAATGAACCGACATATCAGCAGATAATTTTCCACTTCCTACAATATATTCGCCCGTAGGGTCAATATCTACTCCATGGGGAGATTTGGGTGTGGGCAGAAAATAAACCATATCTGGACATTCCTCTGGCAATAGAACTTTAACAGTTTCTATTTTGTTTGCTTTAGCAGTATGTGTTGCTTCATCATACTCATTATTAAAATAAACAGCAGGATAATCATGTGTTTTTCCTTCTGCTGCATATTGTTCGGCTTTTTTCCAATTTATTGCAGCAATAAAATCCTTATCTTTTTGCGAAGCATTAACTTCTAATAATGTATGACTTTGTTCAGTATTGTAGGAAGTGAAAAACATCCAGCCATCGGAATGACCTTTTCCTGAATGAGACAAATCGTAGTTAAAACCGGGCATTAGTATCTGAAAAGCAATGGACATATCACCTGTCTCTTTATCAATCTTTACAAAACTTAATGTACCTTTAAATTTTTCTTTATACGATTCTATCGAAACATCTTCGTTTGGAATAGGTAAACTGAAGCGTGTACCTGCAACTACATATTCGCTATTTGGAGTAGTAAATGGCGATGCATGATTTCCTGCACTGTTTGGCAATTCAATTATTTCAACAGTTTCGTAAGTTGTTAAATCAATCCTTGCTATTCGTGGGGTATTATTTGCATTAATAAACAACCATTTACCATCGGGTTGTCCGTTTGTTTGCGAAAGTTCGGGGTGATGACTATCATCCCAAGGTACAAAACCGAATGAGGTTTCGAGCATAGGTTTTGTCTCTTCGTTAAAACCGTAAGCTTTTTCACCATCAACTGTAAAAACTGGAATTACTCTGAATAATCGTCCCGATGGTAAGCCATAAACTGATACTTGTCCACTATATCCACCAGATAAGAATGCATAAAACTCATCATGCTCTCCAGGAGCTACATATACCTGCGAAGCTGCATCACCAGATATTGCTGCCTTTTTTTTGCCAGACGGACCGCAAGCATTTAGAAATCCGATTATTAAAATTGACAATAAAAATAATTTAAAAACATTTGTTAATTTCATAATAATATATTTAAGGAATCGTTAAAAATAAATTTCCGATTTGTTTTTTGTAAGATACTTATATTTAGGTGTAAACCAATTAGTAATTTGTAATTCGTCATTTCCTAAGTTTATAATTAAGGTCTTTGACCTATTTAATGAGGCTTACGCATTTTTGTAAACATTAACAATTTTAAAGTATAATTTATA
>JAOZVK010000199.1:0-8753 GCA_029938185.1 Bacteroidales bacterium
AAAATTATTTAATAGTTTAATTATCAAATAGTTTTAAGTTCGTAAAGTAGAACTATAATATTATTTTTTTTGAATAAAAATGCTACAATAATATTTGGTTCTGCTTTTATTGTTTTGGAATTTATTTTGTTTTTTAGAAAACATGAAAAAAATAAAACAAAATCAAACAAAGAAAAACATACTCGTAGAAGGTCTGGCAAAATATATGATAATTCACAAAATAACAAACGAGGAAATAAAAATAAAAAATATAAAAAAAAGCCAAATCCCAATAAAAAAAAGAAGAAAAAATCTAACAACAAACAATAAGCCCACTTACAAAAGTTTTTCGACATTCATTTTTTTATTAAACAACATGGTGTTAGAACATTAATAGAATGCGTAAGCAACATTAAAAAGGTTGAAGACCTTAGGTTTATCGTATAAAATAGACACTTTGTTAAATTATAACATATAGTAATTCAGACGAAAACAAAATTATCAATTGTTAACAAATTAAATTATATTTTTTTATCAAAATGAAAAAAAAACACCTAAAATCAAAAAGTACAAGTGAGATTGTCAATCATTATTTTGATATTGAAGATTGGAACTCTGCAAAAAATTTCTTATTGACAAAATTAAAAAAAGAGCCAAATAATCATTGGATAATTACACAATTAGGTGAATCATATTACGAACTTAGAGAATATGAAACTGCTCTAAAGTATACAAAAAAAGCTGTAAATTTAGCACCAAATTGTCCTTTGGCTCTAAATAATTATGCTGTTGTTCTTTACATACACGAAAAAGACCATTTAGCTATAAAAATATGGAAAAGTTTACTATCTCGCAAAACAAAAAATATTGCTTTTGATGAATGTGGCGAAGGAATTAATGCCACCAAGTCATTATTAAATGATATAAGAATGCGACTTGCTAAAGCATATTTAGCAATTGATGACAAACAAAAAGCTCGAAAATATTTCAAAAAATACTTAGAAAACAGACAAAAAGGACTTTTTAGTAATTTTACAAAAAGAGAAGCAAAAAAAGAATTAAAAAAATTAAATAATATTAATAAGTAGAAAAATAAGGCTACCCACATAAGGTTAGACAGTCTTGTTTTTCAAGTAGTTTTAATCATAAAGTTAAAGTGAATCTCTACAGAACTTTGTGTTAAACTTTGTGAATAATTTTAAAAAGATTATTCTTATTGGAATAAATTTTAGTTCCAAAAAACGAAATATTGATGAAATAAGGTCTTCGACCTATTTAAAGTTGCTTACGCATTCTATTAATACTCTAATACAATGGAGTTTATCAAAAAACAAATGTCGAAAAACTTTTGTAACAGTACTTATAAATATTTTACAAAAAATAAATAGGAAAGTTATTTTTTAACGATTCCAAATTAACATTAAACAGGTCGAAGACCTTAAAAAATAAAAATAATGAACTACACTAATTTTACAATAATAACCCAGAAAGCATTAAAAAAAGCTTCAAATATTGCTAAAACAAACAAAAATGCTTCAATAGAAAATGGTCATGTGTTAAAAGGTATATTGTTGATTGATAAAAATGTAGCTCCATTTATTTTAAAAAAAATGGATATTGAAATCGAAAGTTTTAAGAAACTTATCAACGAACTTATAGAATTATATCCAAAATTAGAAAAAAATAAAAAACTTAATGTATCGCATCATGTTGATAAATCATTAAATTCGGCTAAAAATATTTCAAAAGAACTTGGTGATGAATTTATTTCAATTGAGCATGTATTGTCAGGGATATTAGTAAGTGGTGATACTGTTTCGACATTAATGTCAGAAAAAGGAATAAATAAAGCTAAACTCGAAAAAGCAATAAATGAGCTAAGAAATGGTGTAGAAGTTGATAGAAGTAATGTTGATGCTTTTGCCAATTTAAATAAATATGCTGTAAATCTAAATGAAAGAGTAAAAGAGGGGAAACTTGACCCTGTGATTGGCAGAACAGATGAAATAAGACGAGTTTTGCAAATAATATCGCGTAGAAGAAAAAATAATCCAATAATCATAGGTGAAGCCGGAGTTGGAAAAACTGCTATTGTCGAAGGTTTGGCTCAAAGAATTGTAAAAGGCGATGTTCCCGAAAATATTAAAGGAAATCAAATATTTTCAATAGATATGGGAGCACTAATTGCAGGAGCAAGCAAGCAGGGCGAATTTGAAGAAAGGCTAAAAGCTGTTGTAAAAGAAGTGCAAGACTCGGCTGGCGAGCTAATACTTTTTATTGATGAAATTCATATATTGGTCGGAGCCGGAAAAGGCGCAGGTGCTATGGACGCAGCAAATATTCTGAAACCGGCATTAGCAAGAGGCGAACTCAAGGCTATTGGCGCAACTACAATAAACGAATATCAAAAATATTTTGAAAAAGATAAAGCTCTTGACCGAAGGTTTCAAAAAGTAATGATTGATGAACCCGAAACAGAAGATGCTATTTCTATATTGAGAGGAATTAAAGAAAAATATGAGAATTTTCATAAAGTTCAGATAAAAGATGAAGCTTTAATTGCTGCTGTTGAATTGGCAGAAAGATATGTAACTGATAGATACTTACCCGATAAATCTATTGATTTGATTGACGAAGCGGCAGCCAAACTTAGGCTTGAAATGAATTCCCTACCTGATGAGATTGATGAAATTGAACGAAAAATAAACCGTTTGGAAATAGAAAAACAAATAATTAAAAAAGAAGGCGATGATATTAAAGTCACAGAAATAAAAGAAAAAATAGCAAATCTTAGTGACGAACGTTCAAAATACAGAGCAATTTGGGTATCGGAAAAAAATATTATTTCAGAAATTATAGAAACTCGCAAAAAAATAGAAGAACTGCAAAAAGAGGCTAAAATTGCCGAAAAAGAAAGTAATTTCGAAAAAGTAGCCGAAATAGAATATAAAGAAATTGCTGATGCTAAAGCAAAGCTTGAAAAACTAAATAATGAATTAAAAGAAAACGAATCGGATATTGTATTGTCTAAAGAAGCTGTAGACAGAGATTTGATTGCAGAAGTTGTTTCGAGTTGGACAGGTATACCGCTCAATAAAATGCTGAAAAGCGAAAAAGAAAAATTGCTAAATCTTGAAAATGAACTTCATAAAAGAGTTATCGGACAATCGGAAGCAATCAAAGCTATTTCAGATGCTGTTAGAAGAAGTAGAGCAGGCTTGCACGATGAGGGTAAGCCAATTGGTTCTTTTATATTTCTTGGTACTACTGGTGTAGGAAAAACAGAATTGGCAAAAGCACTTGCCGAGTTTCTTTTTGATGATGACAAGGCTATAACAAGAATAGATATGTCTGAATATCAGGAAAAACATTCGGTTTCGAGAATGATTGGTTCGCCCCCCGGATATGTTGGTTACGATGAAGGAGGGCAATTAACCGAAGCAGTCAGGCGTAAACCATACTCGGTGGTTTTGTTTGATGAAATTGAAAAAGCTCATAAAGATATTTTCAATACATTGCTACAGGTTTTGGACGATGGAAGACTAACCGATAGCAAAGGACGAACTGTTAATTTTAAGAACACAATAATTATTATGACTTCCAATGCAGGTTCGGACAAGATACTTGGGCATTTCGAGAAAATTACAAAAAAAAATAGAGCCGAAATTTTGTTAAAAGCAAAACAAGATGTGTCGAAAGTTTTGAAAGAAAAAATGACTCCGGAATTTTTGAATAGAATTGATGAAATAATAATGTTCACTCCTTTATCGTTAAATGAAATAAGAAAGATAGTTGAATTACAACTAAATAAATTAATAGAAAAACTTAAACACAAAGAAATTAATCTGAATTACAGCAAAATGGCTTTGGCTTGGATAACTCGCATGAGCTATAAACCACAGTTTGGAGCAAGACCAATTAAAAGAACTATACAGAGGTATGTATTGAACGAACTGTCAAAAAAAATTCTTGCAGGCGATATTGATAAAACAAAAATTATTTATATTGATTTCAAAAAAACCTTACTTGAATTTTATAATGTAACAGAACAAGAGGTACAAGAATTAACAAAAAAGGAAACCGAATTGCAAACTAAAAATAATGACATAATAAAAGTTTCTGATAAAAATACTGTCCCAACCATAAAGGAAAAAACAGAAAACGGTTTCTGGACTAAATTTAAAGATTGGTTTAAAAATATATTTATACTCTAAACTGTTATAGTATTAACATTAATAAACTGTTATCAATTATTAATCAAACTATTGTACCATTGTATCATTGAATAATTGTACCATTTAAAATATAGTAAAGATTAAAAAATAATGTATAAAATAATAAAAGTTTAAAAAATGCTTACAAAGACAAACATATTAAATATAATAGCTATAATTCTGATTATCTTCATTTCGTCATGTAGTAGCAATCCCGAAGAAATAGACCCAGTTGAGGAGATTAGCGAAGATTTTGAAGAAATTGAAATCACTATAAATGAGGCTAAGTTTGAAAAAATGGAGGGTACAATGGAAGGGCTGATGCATGATGATTCAAGTAGCACGTTTACCATTACACATGAATATAAAACAATCAAACTAAACAATGCGGTATCTGTTGATGTTTTGATTTTAGTAGCTCACAACAACCTAAATATCAATAGTGGTACTGAAGATTTGATGGATGCTTCATTTGTTTATCAAAAAGCTGGATTTAAACCAGAAGTTGAGTATAAAATTGAGAATCAAGTAGGTTATTTAACAATTAAGCAAAAGAAAAAATGCAATAAAAAAATTTCGATTGATACTGAAAAAAATAACAATTGGGATATTGTACTCAATAAAAAAATTCCTTTAGATTTAAAAATAAAATGTATTTCTGGTTTTTGTGATTTAAAACTTGGTAATTTGAATCTTAAAAGCCTTAAAATGAAAATGAGTACAGGTGAAAATATAATTGATTTTAGGGGTGATATAAAATCTAATTCAAAAGTTTATTTGAGTGGTGAAATCGAAATATCAAAGCTGTATCTACCTAACAATATTGGTGTAAAAGTAATATTTAAAAAAGACAATATTGTTATAAAAAACACTGGCTTAATAAAAAAAACGCCTAATTTATATGTAAATAAATTGTATAAAAGTTCTACAACAAAACTCGAAATTGAAATATATTCAGATATTGGTTTAATTGAATTAATATCGGATAATAATTAATTCTACCTTACGAACTTAAATTTCGGATAGAATCAGAACTCACAAAAATAGTTCTTTTTTTTAAAAACAATCGCAAGTTAAAAGTTAATAAAGAGCAAGTTTCAATTTCCACCTAACAGTTTTATAACTTAAAAAACTGAAGTTTTGAACTTCATAAACTAAATTAGCAAGTGATTTAAATGCCTTTAGGCATGAACTATACGCATGCCACCGATGGTAATCGGTGGGCATAAATGCAAATACCTCCCCAAAATGCCGTAGGCATGACCTATTAAACAGCATAGGATTAGGTAAATAGCCCATGCCTACGGCATTTGAGAGAATATTATTTATATTTACCCCCGATTACCATCGGGGGCTATCTATATATCATGCCTAAAGGCATTTAACTCTCGTATATTTATAATTTTTCATCTATTTTTAAACTGTTAGCTAAAAAATATTAAAAATGAAACTTGCCGTAAAAACACTACTCTCTCCCAAAACCGAATTAATCTCTTAGAGATTTTCTGTTATTAACCACCAATACCAAAATGCTTCTCTATTGCTCTTTTTAAGTTTATTCAGCTTATTGTATTCAGTATTCTCAATCAATAAATTTTTGATATTAATGCTCTTATCAAATCGTTGTAAGTTACTTTTTTTATATTTTATCATTGTTGCAATATAAGCGGCTTTTGATGCTGCAAGTATAGCATTATCAATCAAAAAACGGTCTGATATAATGAATTGCTTTACACGTTCTATACCTTTTTGTATTTCATCAAAACTACATTTTCCAGATTTTCCTCTGGTGCTGATACACAAAGCTGTTTGAATTATATCGTTCAAAACACTATTTACTGTTAAATGATTGAGTTTTCTGTATATCAGTTCGTTCTGTGCTATCCTGTTAAAAGTGCTTTTTACTTCTGTTATCTCTGTTGATACATTGAACAGGTTTCCAATATCATAAAGTTGTTTCATAATTTCCATACTCATACTTCGCTTGCTTTTGTAATAAGGTATCCCTGTGGTATTTGGTGCAAAAGCGGTTAGTTTATCGCCTAAAATATTTTCAACAGTTGGCAAGCTAACAGTTTCAGCTTCACTTTGTATGGAAAGAAATGGTGATACAATTGGGATTTCTATTAATTTATCATAAGGATTTTTTTCAAAAAGTATATCAAGTAGAATATATTCTTCATCGCTATGTGTTTTGTATGTTGGTTTATAGAAAAATTTGTAATGTGCTTTTTCAATTGTGCTGTTTACAAATCGTGTTTGTTTTTCAAGTCGTATAAATTTTCCGTTTTGCTGAACTATTGAGTTTAATAAGTTCTCTAAATCAGGTGTTTTTTCAGGAATTATAATATCAATGTCAATGGAAAGTCGTTTGGGCGTTCCAAGCATAAGCATTAAGGCTGTTCCGCCTTTAAAAATAAAATTAAGTCCGGAAACTTTTAGTTCTGTTAATAAAGTTAATGCTCGTATTACTTTTTCAATCAATATTTTATCGGCACTGTTATGTTTTTTTGACGTGGTTTCAATCCAAGCAAGTGTATATGTTTGTTTATTTATCATAATTTGTTAATAGTTGATATTTAATGATTTTAAGTAATTTTCAAGTTCGTATCGTCTGGTGCGTCTTGCTGCATATCTTAGTAGTTTACTTGTGTTTATGGTATATTTTGTAAATGCGTTATGAAAGATTCTTGATTTCTCGTTTCCTTGTTGTGCTGTAAACAGGTTCTCATCGCAAAATATATCTACTAAAATTTTTTCAATTGTTACAGTAGATATTTTATCACATTGTTGCACAGGTGCTTCACTGACCAGCGGTAAAACTATTATACTGTCTCTGTGTTCTGATACATAGTTTTGTATAGTTTCATTATTAGGTTTGTGAAATACGTGTTTGTAATAATTTTGCAAGTATCGGAAAATGCTTTCAGAGTATAATGTTCGCTGTTCATTATCGCTTTCAGTCTCAATGATAGTATAATACGTTGCAGGTTGATGTATCATAAATTGCGAAAACCATGAAGTATGCCATAAGCAAAATTTTAAATCAGGGTATTCGCTTTGTATTTTATTCTTTATTCTTTTTAATTTTCCATCTATTTTCGGGCTGAATTTTTTTTCTTGTCCAAGTGTATATTTTCCTCGTCCTATTCGACTAATAATTCCTTGTTTAATCAATCTGTTTATTCGTGTTTTTATAGTTGAATTTTTTATGTCTGCATTTGAAATTTTATAAAATTGTATTAGTTCTTTGAATGATATATTATTTTCATCTTTGAATTTAGTTTGTAATTCGTTAATATGCAAGTAGTTATTTTTCAATATTCTTTATTTTATTATTGGCAGTTATTAAAAATACTGCCGAAAGTTACATTTATATTTTCAGATTACAAAACTTATTTATCATATCCTTTTTTATGTGTATTTTGTTATCTTTATGCTTGCTTAACCTGCACTGGATATTTTTCAATTAAAAATTACATTTGTTTTCATAGGGCGTTGCCCCATGCTATATTGTGTCGCTCTTTCAGAGCTTGTTTCATAGGGACGTTACCACATGTTATGTTGTGTTACTCTTTCAGAACTTGTTATTTTTTGCGTTTCATTTTTCATTGTTTTTATTATAGCTCTGAAAGAGCATTAACAATATAGCATTGAGCAACGCCCTATGTTTTAAATAAATTAATCCCACAAATATCGTTCGTCATAATCAACATCATATTTTTTTAAAAATGCTAAATATTCTTCTTTAAATGTTCTTTTCCTATGATGTTCTTTTTGATTTAAAATATATTTTTTTGCAATATCAAGCTCCGATGGATTTACCGAAAACATTCCGTACCCATTTTGCCAATAAAAATTTGAATATTGTTCTCCTTGCGTTTTTATCCATTTTGATGATGTTTTTTTTACTTCTTCTATAAATTTTATAATTGTTATTTTTTTAGATAAAGCACTTAATATATGAATATGGTCAGTTGTTCCTCCTATTTGTATCGGAAAAGATTCAAGTTTTTTACATGTTCCACTCATATAGGCGTATAATTTCGCTTGTATTTCGGGTAATATTGTATGTTCTCTGTATTTTGTACTAAAAACTGTATGGATATATACTTTATTTATACTTTGTGACATTTTTTTATTTGTTTTTATATTTGTTACGTTTGATTTTATATGGTGTTGTCCTATGTTATATTGTATTGTTTTATAGGACGATGTTCCATGCTATATTGTATTGCTTCATAGGGCGTTGCCCCATGCTATATTGTGTCGCTCTTTCAGAGCTTGTTATTTTTTATGTTTCATTTTTTATCGTTTTCATTATAGCTCTGAAAGAGCTTTACAATATAGCATGGGGCAACGCCCTATGTTTTTTAATTGCGTATATATGTCGAAGCTCTGAAAGAGCGAAACAATTTTTATTTTCATTTTTTGTATTGCTCTTTCAGAGCTAATTTTTGTCGCCATTATCTGTTGCATAGGGCGTTGCCCCATGCTATATTGTATCGCTCTTTCAGAGCTTGTTATTTTTTATGTTTCATTTTTTATCGTTTTCATTAT
>JAOZVK010000199.1:8853-9480 GCA_029938185.1 Bacteroidales bacterium
ACGCCCTATGTTTTTTAATTGCGTATATATGTCGAAGCTCTGAAAGAGCGAAACATATTTTGAAATTTTTTTGTCACCCTAAGGTCTTGTCTGCGATGATTTTAAATATATCAGATTGCACCGATTAGATTTCGATAACCAATTTCATTACATCGCTGCAAATTCCAAAATAAGTAGGTCAATATATAAGAACGACACTTTTATTATTAATATTATACTGTTTATCAGGCGTAAACAAATTTTTAACTGTTCACTTACTTAGTATACTAAATTAGCTTAGGAATTTTACTTTTATTAAATCTTTATATGTTATTATTCAATATTTTGTACCATTGTATCATTGAATAATTGAACCTTTTAAAGTATACTCTCATCAGGTGGCGGTGAATTATCAGTTGTAATATTGTATATTCACAGCTTTAGAGTTTTTCAAAAATCCAGACCGGAAATTCAATATAAAAGTTTCTGAAAAGTTTTAAATTTGTAGGGTCATATCCTCACCCAAAATCTTTTGTTAACCTTTCAGATAAGCACCCATACAAAAGTTTTTACCTATTTAGTATAGAGCTTACGTTTGAAATACCGTTTATTATATATCTTGCGTAAGCAACATTAAATAGGTCGAAG
>JAOZVK010000663.1 GCA_029938185.1 Bacteroidales bacterium
TTCAATGGTTCAATGGTTCAATGGTTCAATGGTTCAATGGTTCAATGGTTCAATGGTTCAATGGTTCAATGGTTCAATGGTTCAATGATTTGATTAATAACATATAACATTTATATAAAAGTAAAATTTTTAAGCTGATTCAGTATACATTGGATTGCAAAGTCGTTTTTAAATTTAGTCGTAAGTAACTATAAAAGGTTCGAAGAGCCAAATTATCGTAATGTTTTTTTTATAAGATTCAAATTATTTTTGTCGAGCAATAATTCAAAAAAACTGATTACTTTTGGATTAGCATCACATATTCGCTCCCATCTAATATAAACCGATATACAGGTATCTTGTAAAGATATATCATAATCAATATTTTGTTCTAAAACACCACATGTTTGTTTCAATGGTTTTACTGAATATTCATATGCTTTCTTTTTAACTAAATAGCCTACCAATTTTTCATATTCAGGTAATTGGCTTTCTAATAATTTTCTTTTTACTTTGTAAAGTTCATCTACATATTGGTATCCATTTCCTACATATGGGTAACCAAAAAATACAAAAGAATCTGTTTCATATAATATTTCCCAGTTATGACCAGTTATTTTTTTAATAGAATTTTCCATTCTTCTATTAAAAAAATCATAAACATTTGTTTCTTTTGCTTTATCAAGCCCTCTTCCTTTTTGAATATCGGTAACTTTAAGCCCAATACATGAGTTTACAAATGCTATTATGGTTAATACAATTATTTTTTTCATTAGCTATGTTATTTTAAGCTTGTCTACTTATTATAAAATTGTTTAAATATGATATATATACTTAGAACGGTTGTGAATTTAACTTTGACAAAGTTGGAGTTAAGTAATTTAAAATGTAAGTTTATAACCGTTTATAGTATAAATTATCCATTATTCAAAAATTAAGCATTACATTAAGTAACGAATTTTATATTGGTACTTATAATAAGGTTTTTAACTTGTTTATACTAATTTAAAATGCAAATATAAAATAATATAATATATACTGTAAATTAAGATAATATTAAAAAAACAAAAAGAAATTTTTTAAAAACTATCAAAAAAACTAAATTTGCCACAATATTTAAATATAATATTTTTTATTATTAAATAGAAATACAGTCAATTAACTATGTTTGTTAAAGTGATATTAAAAAACATATAATAGTAGAAAAATTTAATAATTAAAGCATTATACATTTTGTTAAAAAAAGTTAATTAATTAAAAAAATGACTAAAAAAAATAAAAGTAGTAAAGCAAAAGAAAATTTAGAGGCAGTTGAAAGCACATTAAGTAGATCGGAGCAATTTATTGAAACCAATCAAAAAATGATTACAATAGTTGTATTGTCCGTAGTAGGTGTTATAGCTCTTTACCTTGCCTATCAAAAGTTTTATCGTGCCCCATTGGAAGAAGATGCACGTTCTCAAATGTTTGTAGCAGAGCAGTATTTTGAAAGAGATTCTTTTAATCTTGCTCTTAATGGCGATATTACGTATCCAGGATTTCTAAAGATTGTTGATGATTATAGTTCAACAAAATCAGCTAATTTAGCCCATTATTATATTGGTATTTCATATTATAATCTGGAAAAATATGATGAGGCTATAAAATATTTAAAAGATTTCAGTACAAAAGATGATATGCTATCTCCAATATCAAAAGGAGTAATTGGCGATGCATATATAGAAAAAGGTGATATTGATGAAGCTATTAAGTATTATGTAAAAGCTGCCAATGAAAAAGAAAATAATTTTACTAGTCCATATTTTTTAATGAAAGCTGGACAAGCTTATGAAACGAATAAAGAATTTCAAAAAGCACTTGAACTTTTTGAAAAAATTAAAGAAAAATATTCAAATTCTAATGAAGGTAGAACAGTTGAAAAATATATTAGTAGAACTAAACTTAAATTATAAGGTCTTCGACCTATTTAATGTGGCTTACGTATTTTTCAAATCGCTACTATACAACCAATTACATAAATCAATTTCATTTTTTTTTAGACTACTTAGTCTTTGTCTTTTTGGCTACCAGTTTTGAGTTGGACGCTTTTTATTCGCAAAGTTCTGCAAAAGGTTCACATTAACTTTATAATTAAAACTACTTAAAAAACAAGACTGACCAACCTTACATGGATAGTAGACATTTTGAATTATTTGATAAAATTAAAATATAATAATGGCAACAAACTTAAAAAATCTTTCGGACTATAAGCCAGAGTATGTCGAAGATGCTAATAACATGAAATTTGGAATTGTTGTAGCTGAATGGAATAATGAAATAACCGAAAGTTTATATAATGGAGTATATAAAACCTTATTAAAACACGGAGCAAAGGAGGCTAATATATATAAAAAATATGTTCCTGGCAGTTTTGAATTAACACTTGGAGCACAACTATTTGCTGAAAATACTGATGTTGATTCAATAATAATTTTAGGTTGTGTGATACAGGGCGAAACAAGACATTTTGATTACATATGCGATAGTGTTACTCAAGGTATTACAGAACTTAATCTTAAATACAATATGCCTTTTGTTTTTGGTTTATTAACAACAAATAGTATTCAACAAGCAATAGACAGAGCTGGAGGAAAACATGGAAACAAAGGTACCGAGGCAGCTATTACAGCTATCAAAATGATTAGCTTAAAAAGAGAATTCGAAAATTAAGGTCTTCGACCTATATGATTCAATGATTCAATTATTCAATGATTCAATGATTCAATGATTCAATGATTCAAT
>JAOZVK010000200.1 GCA_029938185.1 Bacteroidales bacterium
CTGTAAATCCTGTCAAAAAATAAAATAATGTCCAATACTATACGTGTAGCCCAATTTATATCTATACTATCCAGATTAATTAATAAATTGGCTTTTCGAGCCTTTTAACGCTGACACTGCTCATTATTAATAAGTTAAAATACAAATGAAAATTAATAATAATTATTTCATAATAATATTTCTAATAATAATTAATTCAAATTATTTATATGCACAACATGATAACTGCTGGACAAACTACAGGGGAGATTCTAATTTAAAAGGATATACAAAAACAAAAATTAGTAGCAAGCCCAAATTATTATGGTCATTTAAAACCCTTGATGCAATAAAATCATCTCCTGTTATTTGCAACAAGCGTATTTTTATTGGTTCAGATGATGGCTATCTTTATTCAATATCTAACAACGGAAAATTATTATGGAAATTCAATGCAGAAACATCAATCGAAGCAGCTCCATTAATTGTTGATAACATGGTTGTTATTGCATCTGTTGAAGGAATTGTATTTGCAATAGACAGTAAAACAGGAAAATTGAAATGGAAATATAAAACAAATGGACAAATACTAAGTTCTTCAAATTTTATATATTCAGCTAAGAAAAACAAAAAATTAATTTTAGTAGGTAGTTATGATTTTTTCCTATATTGTATTGATGCAAAAACAGGAAAACTTGTATGGAAATATGAGTCGGACAACTATATAAACGGAACTCCTTCGACCAATGGAAAGTATACGGTTTTTGGAGGTTGTGACGAACATTTGCATATTGTTGATGTTTTGTCAGGAAAAGCAAAAGCTAAAATTAATATTGGAACATATATAGCATCATCTGTAATTATAGATGGTAATTTTGCTTATTTTGGAAATTATGATGGCGTATTTTTTTGTGTTGATATAATTAATAAAAAAATAAAATGGAAAAGCAAACGAGCTGGTTCATTTATAGCATCTCCAGCAATGTATAAAAACAAAATGATTATTGGTTCTCAAAACAAATATATTTATTGTTTTGATAAACACAATGGTAGTATTTTGTGGAAATTCAAAACCTTGCGAAAAATAAGCAGCTCGCCTGTTATTGCAGGCAACAAAGCTTTAGTTAGTTCAGATGATGGAAGGTTGTATATCCTAAATATGAATACTGGAAAAAAATTATGGTCATACGAAATAGGGAGCCCTATAAGTAGCACTTCGGCTATAACAAAAAAACTGCTTATAGTAGCTGCCCAAGATGGAAAAGTATATGCTTTTAGTAATTTACATTAGCCTAAAACTATGTGACTTACAAGGTGACAAAAATCAAAGAATATATTAACCATTATTTGAATTTCCTGTAAAAACAGTATCAAACCATTTATCACCTATTGCATCATATGAATGAGTATGAAGGTCGTAAAACTTCTTTTTGGCATTGTATTTTAGTATCCATGTTGGAACTTTTTCGCCTTGTATTCCTTTCATATGAATTTTAAAAACAGTTTTAGATATTTTTTCAACTCTGTCAATTACAATTGGTTTATCTTGTTCCAATGTCCCACCTATCATTTTCGAATAAAAAGCAACAAAATCATTTTTTTTGTCAGAAAAGTGGATTGTCCAAGATTCCATTGTTTTCTTATTCTCATATATTCCCTTTGTATCATTTGTTCCCTCAATAGACCATTGCGATTTTGCTGCAAAAAATGATACTAACATTATTGATAATAAAAATATTTTTTTCATGCTAATAAAAATTTATAAAGTTTAAAAAATAAAATAAAATAAATACTAAATATAAGTACTGTTACAAAAGTTTTTCGACATTTTCTTATTCGTAACTTTCTGATTAAGTTGTTTTAATACTAATGCGTAAGCAACTATAAATAGGTCGAAGACCTTAAATACTAAAGAAACTTATGACTTGTTTCAGTAGCTTAAACGAATTTTAATCAAATTTATTGACTTCTCGCTCTTTTCAAAACTTGCATATATTCACTCTCCCCCTAAATATTATTGAAATTGAGTGAAATATGAAAATAATTCAAAAACATAAACAAAATTATTGGTTTATATTAATATTTTAAATCTTATAACTGACAATTATTTCCTATCTTTACAATTTAGAATATTAATTAGTGTCCATCCATAAAGTCAATAAAATCGCAAAGCGATGACCTATTGGTAACCCACGATGATAATCGTGGGCTGATAACAAGCCAATTATATAAATGCCTTTAGGCATGACCTATAAAATTGCTGACTTTATGGACGCACACTAATTAGGATGCGTAAGCAACATTAAATAGGTCGAAGACCTTATAATAAACAATTAAATATGAAAAAAATAATATTAATTATTTCAGCTATTTTATTTATTGCTTCTTGTAATTTAACAAAAAACATTATAAAAATAGATAAATATGATTCTTTTTCATTAAGTAATATTAAATCAGGAAGCTATGTTAAATTAAAAAAAACAACCATTATTTTAGAATCCCACATATTGATTAAGGAGAAAAGCAATATCACAATAGACGGGAATGGAGCAACTCTTATAATGAAATCAATGTCAGATGATGTTATATTAATTGAGAATTCGGACAATATAGTATTAAAAAATTTCAAGGCAACACATATTGAACCACAAGGACCTACAGGATGTACAGGAAATGTAGTTCATATAGAAGGAGGTTCAAATATATTAATAGAAAATTGTGAATTAAATGGCTGTGGAATAGTTGGTTTGGCAGCATATAGTACAAAGGGTTTGAAAGTGGTAAAGAATTATATTCACAAGAATAGTAAATACGGAATTATATACCAAGGATCTTCAATTGAAATTAATAAAAATACTTTTGAGAATAATACAAATGGTAATATTTTTTTTTCATACATGAATTATTCTTGGCCACCAGATGAGCTGATTAATACTAATAAGAATAAAAAAGGATTGAAAATGCATAAAAATGTTTTTAAATGATGATAAACAGTATAATATAAAAAATAAATAAAATGTATAGAGCAAAATTATTATTAATTATAATATTTATATTTCTATCAAATTTAGTATTTTCACAAAAAGTTATAGTATCTGGTAATGCTTTGACATATGCTGGAGACGAACTAAGTATAACAACATATAGCGACCAGATTACATTTACCGAGAAAACTATTACTAAAAGCATTGTTGATAAAGACGGTAATTTTACTTTTGAATTTACAATCAATAAACCAATAATTACATTTATAAAACTAAAGGTTTTTAAAGGTTTTTTGTATGTAGAACCCAATAATAGTTATAAGATAGTATTACCTCAAAAAGTAGAAAAAAGTCAAAAAGACAAATTAAATCCTTTTTTTAAAGAAACAGAATTTTATGTAAGGCTTATATCTGGTGATAAAAATAATCTTAATTTTGGAATAAAAAAATTTGATTATTTTATAGATATGTACACAAATAAATATTTTAAGAAATTTGCTGGAAAAGTAAATAAATCAAAAATTGACACAGCAATAAATTTTATAAACAAAAAAACTAATGATATTAATAGTAGTTTTTTTAATGATTACAAACACTACAATTATGAATCGTTAAAATATGTTGCTTATAATCGTAACCAAAATAATATCCTGAAAACTTGTTTTTCTAACAAAAAAATTTTGTATAACAATCCTGCATATATGGATATGTTTAATCAAATTTTTAAGAATTTTTTTTCTATTTATTATAAAACTAAATCCGGTAAACAGATAGCTTACAATATTGTAAAACAAAAAAGTCTTTTTAATTTAAAACAAAGTATTAAAAAACATGAAGCAATAAATAATGATTCGCTATGTGAGCTAATAATTTTAAAATCAATTTTTGATAGTTTTGCAAACAAAAGTTTTCCTGAAAATGATTTAATAGTATTGCTTGATTCTATAAGCGTTATGTCTAACATTGAAGAGCATAAAATAATAGCAAACAATATAAAACAAAAATATAGTAAATTAATGCTTGGCTATTCTGCAATTGATTTTTTATTGCCAAACAAAAAAGGAAAGTTAAAAGGTTTAAGAGACTTTAAAGGTTCTTTTATTTATCTTAATTTTTGTACAACAAAAAGTTACAGTTGTATCAACGATTTTGTATTGATGAATAGATTATATAAAGCTAAAATAAAAAATTTCAAAATTGTAACCATTTTAGTGGAAGATAATATCGAAACTATGAAACATTTTGTAGATAAAAACAATTATAATTGGATATTTTTATATTCTGATATAAATAATAATCTGTTAAAAGAATATAATGTAAAAGCATATCCAAGCTACTTTATGATTTCGCCAGACGGAAAGGTCAATATGTTACCAGCATTTTCGCCAGCAGAACCATCTTTTGAAGCACGACTTAACAAAGCGTATGTTTCGTGGAAAAGAGAAATGCAAAGAAATAGATATTTAAAAAATAATGGACTTAGAAATGAGTAGACTATCGTATAAAATCGACACTTTGCAAAAATGTAACTTGCTGTATATGTGGTGTAAACAAAATTATCAATTATCCATTATCAATTGACAATTACTTAATAGGTAGAAAACCTCATTTTTTTAACTTTATAGACTTAATATGGTATTATATAGTATAGACCAACTGCATGAGATTGTAAATCAAGAAATTCCAAATAGTAAATTAAAAAAAGAACCCAATGAATTATACGCCCCCATAGAGTATATACTTTCGATTGGAGGAAAGCGTATTCGTCCATTATTGGTTCTAATGGGATATAATTTATTTTCAGAAAATATTGAAGAAGCACTAAATGCTGCTATTGCCATAGAAATTTTTCACAATTTCACATTAGCACACGATGATATTATGGATAATTCATCAATGCGAAGAAATATGCCAACAATACATAAAAAGTGGAATAATAATGTTGCTATACTTTCTGGCGATGCAATGTTGATTAAAGCTTATCAATATATTTCAAAATATAAAAATAATATTTTATCAAAAATACTTGATGTTTTCAACAAAACAGCAATAGAGGTTTGCGAAGGACAACAATTTGATATGAACTTTGAACAACGAATTGATGTTAGTGAAAACGAATATTTGAATATGATAAAATTAAAAACATCTGTACTTATAGCAGCAAGTCTAAAAATTGGAGCAATAATAGCAAACGCAAAAGAAGATGATACTAACAGTTTATATAATTTTGGATTGAATCTTGGGCTTGCTTTCCAATTACAAGATGATATGCTTGATGTTTATGGTAAATCTGAAATTTTTGGAAAAAAAATAGGAGGTGATATAATTGCCAACAAAAAAACATACCTTTTAATTAAAGCTCTTGAAATAACAAAAAGTGATAACAAAAGTAAATTAATTGAGATACTTAAACAAAAAGAGTTTGATAATAACAAAAAAATTAAAACTGTTATAGAAATTTACAACAGTGTAGGAATAAAAGAACAAGTTGAAAATAAAATTTCAGAATATTATAGTAAGGCAAAAGATTCTTTATCAGATGTTAATATTAATGAGTCAAGAAAAAGTGAGCTAATAGCACTATCTAATAAATTAATGAAAAGAAATATGTAAGGTTTTTGTAAATAGTAATAAATGTTTGTAAGGTTTCCACACTGTAATGCGAAAAAAAAAGAATTATAAATAAGTTTTAAATAATAAATACATTATTAGTAGCGTTATAAATTTAGAGTTTTGTAAATATAACCATTTAATTGTTAGCCTATGAAAAAACTATATACTTTATTTTACACAGTAAATACTTTTGAAAAAAAAGAAAAAGAACTTTTTAATCCAGAAGAAGTAATAAATAAAAATCATCCAACATACGAAGAAGTTTATAGAGCACTGGATAGTGTAGAAGTTAAACCAAGTAAAAACGTTTTAAAAAATATTTTAAATTTTGCTAAGAAAAAGAATTAGGTCTTAGACCTATTTATAATACCTCTTTGCTTTATATGTAGCCTTACAAAAGTTTTAGAGTTTTAAGATTGTTATGTTGCTCATAATTTTTTTTGTTTTGCCGCCGTCTTTTATGATGGCGGTTTTTTTTTGTCTCTTTGAGTCTTTTATGTTGCTTATGCCTACATCTTATTAAATCCCATATTATTGATTATTAACAGAATACGTAAGCAACATTAAATAAATCGAAGACCTCCTAGTAATCGCCTAAAGTTTCTTCTAATTGATTTAGAGCAATTTTTGCTTCATCATCATTAGGAGCTTTTCCATGCCATGCATGGGTTCCCATCATAAAATCGACTCCCATACCCATTTCTGTTTCCATCAAAAGCATTACAGGTTTATTTTTTCCAATTTTACTTTGTGCAATACTTATTTTTTCTTTAATATCATCAATATTATTGCCGTTCAACTCAATTACTTCCCAACCAAACGATTCCCACTTTGCTCTAAGGTTTCCTAAATCAAGCACATCTTTAATTGCACCATCAATTTGTTTTTTATTATAATCAATAGCAGCAATTATATTATCAACTTTATTGGCAGAGGCATATAATGCAGCTTCCCATATTTGTCCTTCTTGAATTTCGCCATCTCCCATCAAAACATAAACTAAATTGGAATCTTTATTAAGTTTTTTTGATAATGCTACACCAATTGCTACCGATAGTCCTTGTCCTAATGAGCCTGACGCAACTCTTATTCCAGGTAGTCCTTTAGCTATTGAAGGATGTCCTTGCAAACGAGAGCCTAATTTTCGTAAAGTACTAAGTTCGGAAACTGGAAAATATCCTATTCTTGCCAAAACACTATACCAAGCTGGAGCAATATGTCCGTTTGATAAAAAAAACATATCTTCACCCATTCCATCAATTGTAAAGTTTTCAGGATTATGTTTTATAACATCAAAATATAAAGTTGTTATATAATCAGCACAACCTAAGGAACCTCCTGGATGTCCCGATTGAACTCCATGTATCATACGTACAATATCTCTTCTTACTTGAGATGCAATTTTTTGTAACTCTTTTGTATCCATATTTATATAATTAAGGCTTTCAACCTATTTAATCTTGCTTACGCATGATATTTAATTGTCAATAATCCAATAAATAAGCTTCTTACAAAATAGATAAACCATTGTATTATTGCTTAATTTGTTGTAAAAGTATTGCAAAAAATCGAACTGTGCAATCAAAAGTCCGTAAAAAAACATACATGCGTCAGCAATACTTCAAAATTCGAGATTCGATATTGTTCCTATTCAACTGTTATTTACATTTGAAACTTGCCAAATTTCGCCATGTTTTGCCACTATATGAAAAACATCCTTAATTCGTCTATTTGAGTTTCAATATTTCGTGAAATATAAGTTTGTGCATAAGTGGTCAAACAAAAGTTTTTTGACATTTATATTTTGTAATATACTTATATTAAGGTCTTCGACTTATTTATAGTTGCTTACGCATTAGCATAAAAACAAATTAATCAGTAAGTTATGAATAAGCAAATGTTGAAAAACTTTTGTAACAGTACTTAGGTGTAAACCAATTCGTAATTCGTAATTTATAATTCGTAATTTATAATTCGTCATTTCCTAAAAGGCTTGAAAAACCTTATGATGAAAAATATTTTCTAATCACATTATTTTTTTGTTCTTGCATAAAATTTATTAAATGCTTATTTTCTTTTTCTTCTAAGTTTTCAGAAAAATAATCAATAATTTTTGCAAAACTTTCATGTACTATTGCATTAAGTGGTATAATTGAACCAACATCTTTACTTTTGGACTCTTTAAGTATAAAATTATCTTCAACATCTTTTATTGCATTTATTTTAAGAATTGTACTAAATGCTCTTCTAAACTTGTAGTGCATTTTAATTTCTCTAAGAATATTAAAACTTTTGTCATATAAGCCTTGTACATTAACACTTAAACCTTCATTTTTTATAGTTTCAAGCTCGTCGGTCATTGTTTTTGCTAACCAGTATATTCCTTCAAGATACGCAGTAAGATTATCTTTTAGTAAAATTAAATCACATTTTATTAACATACTATCTTTAATCATCTCAAATTTTGACGAAATTTCGTAAAATTTCTTAAACGGTATAATATAGTACTGATTTTTACCTTCTTCGTAGTTTAGTTTCAAATAATTTTGTTTTTCAAGCTCATTTACAACAGCTTTAAAACCTCGACGTTTTGAATATCCATATTTTGATAATTTAAAACTTGGCTCAAGATGTGTTTTTATAATATTTGCAATATTACCAAGCGAATATCCTGCATCTTCTTTATCTGGTGTTAATTTAATAGCCCAATAAATCAGTTTAATCATATGTGTTTGATTTTCATCGGGTTCGTTTTGTATCTGCTTTGTAATGATTTCAATATTTTCGGGAAAAGTATTATCATTTACACTCACAAAATAATCACCATGTTCTAATGGTTTTAGTAAAACAACTTTTTCAGTTTCGGCTTTTTCAAGAAACTTTTTAAATTGAGAAAAACCATAATTAAATTCACTAAAAGATGAGTCAACCTGGCACATTTGTTGTTTTATTTGAGCACCACGAGATTCCAGTCCCTTATCAGAAAGATTTATAGTAGCTCTAATTAATAACTCGAATGCAGGCTTTAGGTCAATATTGCTCATATTTTGGCTTGTTAGACTTGAGTAATATATTAACTCATCACAATAGCCTATGAGCAAACTACTTGTTTGTTTTTTTGCACCACTTACAACAATAACATATTTGTTGTATTCTCTTAGTTTTGAAATTAGTGGGGCATAGTCACTATCTCCCGATACTATAATTATAGTGTCAATATAATCTTTTGTTATTGCTGTTTCTATTGAGTCTACTACAAGTTTTATATCCGCCGAATTTTTTCCAAATGAATGACTTGGCAGCTCTATAAGCTCAACTGAATTTTCGAGCATTTGTCTTTTGGCTTTTGAAAAACGTCCCCAATCGGCATATGCTTTTTTTATTATGAGTCGTCCTCTTTCTTTTAGTTTATTAATCAACAATGAAATATCAAAAGTATCATGGTGAGCAATATTTTCATAGTCAATATAAACTGCAATATTATTTATTTTATTTTCAATCATATGTTTTAGTATTATTTGTATTGTTTGTTTTTGCAATATTTATAATTGCAAAAATTAAATTGGTTAAGTATTTTTATTATAATATGTAAGTACTCTTACAAAAGTTTTTCGGTATTTAAAAAACATCGAAAGCATAATGCAGTAAATGGCAATTATGAATTGGTTTACACTTTAAAATTCAATATGTTTATAAAATATTTTGCTAAAGAATAATATTTTACAATATAATGGTAGCTGTAACACTATCTAAAAATCACATATTTTCTAATAATGTGTAATAGTTTGTTACATATTATTTATTTAATACTGTCGGTGTGGCTTGAAGCTGGTCTTATAAAAACACGAGCAAAAGTAGCTTATTTAAGTTTTTTATTAGT
>JAOZVK010000201.1 GCA_029938185.1 Bacteroidales bacterium
ACAAAAAAACACCACAAAACCACCGCCACCAGCACATACACGTTAGCACCAACTGAAAATCAATAAATATGAAATCAAAACCTACATATCAGGAATTAGAACAAGAAAATAAAATTCTTCGTCAAAAATTAGAAATTAGTAAACAGGATAAAAAAAAATCAAAAGAAAACGAAGATAAATTTAATGCAGTAGCTAATGCCTCTCCCGATGGAATTGGTATTTCAGACTTAGAAGGAATTATTGAATTTGCTGCACCTCAAACAATAGCAATGTGGGGCTACACAAAAGAAGAATTTTCTGGAAAACTCATCTATGACGTTATTCATGACAACTCACACGTAAGGGCTACCAATATGATTAATGAATTATTAAAAGGTAATAATTTAGGTGCTATTGAATATGATATGGTCAGAAAAGATGGAAGTATTTTTATTTGTGAAGTAAATTGCAGTTTACTATATGACGAAAATAATAAACCTGAGAAAGTTTTATACATTCAACGAGATATTACGAACAGAAAAAAAGCAGAACCAAAAATACACAATCAAAATCAAGAATACGAAGCAATAAATGAAGAATTAAGGCTTACTAACATTGAGCTACAAACAAGCCAAAGCCAAAATATAAATTCTCAACTTACAGCCACAATAAACGCACTGCCCGACATAGTGTTTGAAACAGATAGCAAAGGTAGAATATATAATTACTACGCTTCAAATGCAGAACTTTTATATACAAAACCCGAAGAGTTTTTAAATAAAAAAATTGATGATATTTTACCAAAAAAGGCTGCAACTATTTGTAATAATGCAATAGAAGAGGCAATAGAGAAAGGTAAATATTCAGGAGCAGTATATTCTCTGAAATTACCACATGGCATATTTTGGTTTGAACTTTCAATTGCCTTAAAAACTGATAATAATATTCCTGAAAAACGTGTAATAATGTTGGTAAGAGATATTACCGACCGAAAAAAAGCAGAACAAGCACTAAAAGAAAGTGAAGAAAAACTAAAAAAAGCACAACAAATAGCTAAAATAGGACACTGGGAATTAGATATAATTAATAACAAATTAATTTGGTCGGACGAAATATTTCGCATTTTTGATTTAAAACCACAAGAATTTGATGCAACTTATGAAGCATTTTTAGAAAATATACATCCTGACGACAGAAACAAAGTAAATGAAGCATACACAAATTCGTTGAAAAACAAATTATCCTATGAAATTGAACATAGATTACTACTAAAATCAGGAGAAACAAAATATGTTATTGAGAAATGTAATACTGAATATAATAAAAAAGGCGAGCCAATATCGTCAATTGGAACAATTTTAGACATTACCGAACGTAAAAAAGTTGAACAAGCCCTAAAAGAAAGCAATAAAACAAAAGACAAGTTTTTCTCAATAATTTCACACGATTTAAAAAGCCCTTTTAATTCAATGTTAGGATTTTCTAAAATGTTAGATGAGAAATTTGAAAAGTATGACACCGAAAAAAAGAAGAAATTTATAAACATCATTAATCAAGGATTACAAGACACATACAAATTGCTTGAAAACTTACTAACATGGTCTCGTTCGCAAAGGGGTAGTATTGATTTTAAACCCGAAAAACTAAATTTACATTTATTAGCCAAAGAAACAAGCGGATTATTGCACCAATCGACTGAAAATAAATCAATAAAATTGAAAAATAAAATAGCTGATAACATTTATGTCGATGCTGACAAAGATATGCTATCAACAATTATTCGGAATTTAATATCTAATGCAATAAAGTTTACGCAAAAAGGCGGAGATATATCAATAAACGCAAAAAACAAACAGCAATTTATTGAAATTAGCGTAAAAGACAACGGAATTGGAATTTCAAAAGAAATACAATCTAAATTATTTGATATTGGCGAAAACACATCAACACAAGGAACAGAAAATGAAACAGGAACAGGTCTCGGCTTAATATTATGTAAAGAATTTGTAGAGAAACACGGTGGAAAAATTTGGATAAAAAGCGAAGAAGAAAAAGGCAGTGAGTTTGTTTTTATAATTCCTATTTTCTCGAATTGATAATTTATTAAATGCTTGATAATAAATAAATAAGACATTAAGTAATATGATAACAAAAATAAATATTCGCAGTCCTGATAAAAAATATTCTTAATTTGACACAATGATAAATTAACAATATTTACTAACGGATTGAAATAATGGTGCTAACATTGGGCTGGTGGTCAGTGGTTTGTGGGTTTTGCTTTGCGATTTTTCGCTACGCTCAAAACCGCAAAGCAAACCACACAAGCCACCGCCACCAGCACATATCCGTTAAGTTTAATGCAGATTATAGAAAATAATTAAAATTTAAAATCCGAATAAATGAAAAAATCAAACATAATAATATTTGGACTAATAACAACGATAATTATTTATATAATATCAATATTTTCTGGACTTAAACTTCAAATTCCGATTAAATTTCTTGCAGAAACATTTGAAACTCACACGATAATGTTAATATTATCTGTTTTAGCAATATATTTATTTAAAAAACAAGGTTTTTTAAATTTCCCAAATGAGAGGTTTCATTTTAAAAACATTTGGAAACCTATTTTAATTATGATTATTGGATTTATTTTTATTCAAATATTCGTAACACTGTTACTATTACCATTTGGAATAAAGCCAACAGATAATAATAAAATGGCTGAAATAGTAACAGAATATGGAACATTAAGGGTGTTTTTATTTGTTGTTATCTACGCAAGTATTGCCGAAGAAATTTTATTTCGTGGATTTTTACAAAATGTATTATTACCACTCAAATCAAAAGCGATTAAAATCTTCAAATTAAAAATCAGTTTGCCTGTAATATTAAGTGGTGTAATTTTTGGCTTAGGTCATTTAATTGTATTAATAACAGGGGCTGAAATTTCATTCGTAATAAGAATAGTCTTTTTTACAACAACAGTAGGATTAATAGCTGGATATTTTTATGAAAAACATCAAAATATATTGTATGCAATAATTGTTCATTCAATTGCAAATATTCCAATGTTAATAGCAACTTTGATATAAAAATTAAATTATGGATATTCAATTATCAAATAATCAATCAGATTTTTTATTTTATACGTCATCAGAAGGAAAAACTAAAATTCAAGTAATACTCAACGATGAAACAGTTTGGCTTACTCAAAAGTCAATTGCAGAGTTGTTTGGAGTGCAACGCCCTGCAATAACAAAACATTTGAAAAACATTTTTGACAGCGAAGAATTACAAGAAAATTCAGTTAGTTCCATTTTGGAACATACTGCCGATGATAATAAAATATATAAAACAAAATTTTATAATCTTGATGCAATAATTTCAGTTGGTTATCGAGTAAATTCAAAACAAGCAACACGTTTTAGACAGTGGGCAACAAATATTTTGCAAGAATTTATGATTAAAGGTTTTGCCCTTGATGATGAAAGATTAAAACAAGGAAAACAACTTTTCGGGAAAGATTATTTCGATGAATTACTTGAACGTATAAGAGAAATTCGAGCAAGTGAAAGGCGATTTTATCAAAAAATAACAGATATTTATGCACAATGTAGTATTGATTATGATGCAAAATCAGAATTAACAAGAACTTTTTATAAAACTGTTCAAAATAAATTACATTGGGCAATAACAGGACAAACAGCCGCAGAAATAATTCAATCAAGAGTTAATGCAAATAAACCACATTTAGGATTAACATCGTGGAAAAATTCACCCAAAGGAAAGATTTTAAAATCAGATACTTCAATAGCAAAAAACTATCTTAATCAAATCGAAATTGACGCTTTAAATGAAATTGTTACTATGTATTTAGATTATGCGGGAAATCAAGCAAAGCGACAGATTTTAATGAAAATGAAAGATTGGATAGAAAAATTAGATGCTTTTTTGCAATTCAACCAATACGATATATTAAAAAATGCAGGAAAAGTATCAGCAAAGGTTGCAAAAGAACTTGCAGAAACTGAATATAAGAAATTTAGAATAAATCAAGATGAAAAATTCTTGTCAGATTTTGATAACCAAATGAAACGAATAGAAAAATAAACTTAACATTGGTTTGGACGTAATTGGTATTTTTGTAGCTTGCTTCATTCGCTTCGCTCATTTCGCAAGCTACAAAAACACCAATTCCGCCAACCCATTTCCGTTATAATCAATGCAAAAAATAAATAATTTCAAAATAAATACACAGATAATTGTGTAAATAAATAATTTAATCGTAGTTTTGTCAAAAATTACCAAGTTTAATTTGACAAGTAAAAAATGGACAACTTTGGACAGTTTATAAAAAGATTAAGAACAGAGAAAGGATTTACTCAAACGCAACTCGCTGCAAAATTAGATTTAGATACTGGTGGTTTGAGTAAAATTGAAAACGGAAAAAAAAAGTTTAAAGTAACACAAATTTCAAAGCTTGCGGAAATATTTGAGTTAGATATTGAAAAAATAAAAGAACAATATTTTAGCGATGAAATAGCCAAAGTGATATACAAAAATAATGTTTCAGAAACTGTTTTTAAAGTTGCAGAAGAAAAAGTAAAATATCTATTATCCAAAAATGTTGAACAAGGTAAACTAAAAATTTAATTCCCACTATTATGAGCGAAGAATTATTGCAAAGAGACCTTATAAATAATCCTGAAAAAATAGGAAAATGGAACTTTTATAATATTGGTTCTACTTCTGTAAAAGCATTGAAAAAATATGGTATTATTAGAAGTGGAGGTAAATCTAAACACGATAATAAAAAAATAGATGCTTTAATTGTTTTAAATAAGCAAGTAATTGCTGTTGTTGAGTATAAAAACACAACTCAATTCAAAACAAAAGCACAAAAAGATAAGGCTATTAAACAAGAAATTGCAGTTGCAAAGGAGTTAGGTTCAAAAATCATTATTGCAACGGATACAAAAGAATGTATTTGGGTAAATACAAAAACAGGAAATAGAATAAATGATGAAAAAGGAAAAGAAATAAAATATTTGTTTGACCCCAAAGACGAAAAAATTGTAAAACTAATAGAAAAGATAAACTATTCTATTAACGAATTAAACGATAATTTAAAACCAAAAAAATTAGTAAATCCTACTGACCTTGCAAAACAAATTTGGCAAGATATATGGTCTGTCAGTGGAGCAACACCCGAAAATTGCTTATATACTTTTGTAGAGTTGTTCGTTTTTAAATATTTAAGCGATTTAAAAGTGCTAAAAGGTATTCATAACTTTTATACACTTCTTGAAATGTATAAAGAGAATACAGAAGATGAAGCTTTGCAATATTATGCAGACAGCATAAGACCTAAAATAAAAGAACTTTTCCCAAGAAACGAAGCCGATAAAACAACAATTATTAACGGAACTATATTTGTTAGCAAAGACCAAAAAGCAGTAAAGGGATACAGCACAGTATTTAAAAAAGTTCTTGATAAATTTAGCAACTACGGAAAACTTGAAAATATTGATTATGATTTTAAAAGTCAATTATTTGAAAGTTTTTTGAAAGAAAGTATCAGTAAAAAGAATTGGGGACAATTTTTTACACCTTTAAAAGTAGTAAGAGCCATTGTTGAAATGGCAAAAGATGAAATAAAAGACGGTTCGTCAATATGTGACCCCGCTTGCGGTGTAGGAAAATTTTTGTTAGAGCCGATTGTTACTCGCTTAGATACTTTTTATGATATAACAAAAAAAGGTATTAAGCCTAAAATTACAATTCACGGTTTTGACAAAGGATTTGATAAAGATGAACAAAAAACAATTATTTTGGCAAAAGCCAATATGTTAATTTATTTTTCTGACTTAATCAAAGATAATTCTGCATTAACAAAAGATTTTGCAAAAATATTTAACGATAGTTTTGTTCTCAAAACCAACTCAATACTTGGGACACTTTCTGAGCCTACTGAAAATGAGTATGATTTAATATTAACAAATCCGCCGTATGTAACAAGCGGAAGCAGTAATTTAAAAGAAGAAATAAGAAAAGACGGAGAGCTTGAAAATTATTACAAAATAAATTCGCTTGGAGTAGAAGGCTTATTTATGGAATGGATAATAAGAGCTTTAAAACCGGGAGGGAAAGCATTTGTTGTAATTCCAGACGGCATTTTAAATAGACAAAATGACAAGCATTTACGAAAATTTATACTTGATGAATGCTATCTTGACGGCTTAATATCTTTGCCGTTAAACACATTTTTTACTACTAACAAAAAAACATACATTCTTTGTGTTACGAAGAAAATTAAAAAAGAAGATATTCAAACATCACCTGTTTTTACTTATATCGTAAGTGAAATTGGAGAAACAAGAGACGTTTATAGATTTGACATTGAGCAAAACGATTTACAAGAAGCTGTAACATTATTTTCATTTTTCAAAGGTAATAAAGATAATTTTTCAAAAATTAATACAGATATTCGATGCAAAATACAACCAATTAATAATTTTTCTAAAAACATTGAAAATAATTGGACAATAGATAGATGGTGGTCAGAAAAGGAAAGGATTGATTTAGGAATTATCAAGAAAAATGAAAAAATTTCACTTTTTGAATTCTCGTCATTAGTAGAAGACGTTGCAAGTTCAATACAAGAACTACAAATTGAGATAAAAGAGCTTGCCGAAAAAAAAAAATCTAATTTGAACTATAAGAAATTCAAATTAAATAAATTATTTGATATAAAACGAGGTATTTCTAAATATACAAAAAAGTATGGTAATGTTAACAAAGGTGATTATCCTGTTTATTCTGCATCTAATAATTCACCATTGACTTTCATAAATACTTATGATTTTGAAGGAGAGTTTTTAACTTGGGCTACAAATGGATTTGCAGGATACATCAAAATAATTTCTAACAAATTTTCGATAAATGGAGATAGAGGTTTACTTATTTCAAAAAATGAGAACATAAATATTCATTTTGTTAAACATCAAATAGAGCCAATTTTAAGAGACCTCGCCAAAGGAAGAAAAGGAGAAAAAGGAAAAGATGAATTTACAAAAGTATATCCTTCAATGATTGAAAACCTTAGGATTTCAATCCCCATAAAAGAAAATGGAGAAATAGACATAGAAAAACAACAAGAAATAGTTGAAAAATATCAAGTAATTCAAGAAACGAAAAAACAAGTAAAAGAATATAAAGAAAAAATTGACAGTATTTCTGTTGAGATTGATTTGAATTATAATTATGAAGAAATTTCTATAAATGATATTTTTCATTTTCAAAGAGGGAAAGTTATTTCAAAAAAATATATCAATGCACACAAAGGAAATTACCCTGTATTCTCTTCCAACACAAAGAATAATGGTATTATTGGTTTTATAGATAATTACAAATATGATTGTGAGGGGCTAACTTGGACAACAGACGGAATTTATGCAGGAACAATTACTTATAGAAAAGGCAAATTTTCATTAACAAATGTGTGTGGTTTAATGACTTTAAAAGAAAAATTTAATGCAAACAATATATATCTGCCGTTTTTGCAAAAAGTTATAAATTTTAGAAAAATAGCAACAGGCAATGACAATAAAAAAGTGATGACAAATGTAATTCAAAGAAGTGATATTAAAGTTAAAATACCAATAAATAGTAAAGGTGAATTTGATTTGGAAGCCCAAAAACAAGTTGCTGAAAGATATATAAAAATAGAAGAAATTAAATCAACTATTAAAAAACAATTAGATAAAATTCAAAGCACAGATATTGATATTGATTAAAAAGAAAGAGATTATAACATTGGGCTTGTTGTCATTTTATTTTTGGTGTTTTTTTGGTGCTTCGCACCTCAAAAAACACCAAAAATAAAACGCCACAAGCCCATTTCCGTTATGCACAACGCCAAAATGGAAACAGAAAATATTAGAGACAGATTTTTCCCAGCCAATATTTTGTTTTTTGTGGATAACGATAATTTATCAATCTTCAAAAATCAAAACATTAAATGAAAAATATATCAATTTTCAAAAAAATACTCATTGTTTTTGTAACAGTGGGATTAACAACAATCGTAGCAGATAGTCTGATAGCAGACTATATTTTCAGAACTACAATAACTGAAAATACAGATAAACAATTTAAGAACGATACAAAAAGAAAAAAACATGAAATAGAAAAATATTTTGAGCAAACAGAGAAGAAAATTCAGACAATGAGCCGTTTTTTTGCTGTTGAAAACCTGTTTGAAATATTAGAAAATTACCATCAAGAAACAGGAACAAATGAAAATGACGATTATCCTGTGCAAACAGAAAAATATGAAAACTTAACAAAAAAACATTTTGATTATTTTTCCAAATATATCTCAGAAAATGATTATTATGACATATTTTTTATTTGTGCAAAACACGGACATGTAATGTTTACTGTATCACACGAAGATGATTTTGGAACAAATCTTTCGACAGGGAAATATAAAAATACACATCTTGCAGAACTTTGGAAAAAAGTTATAACAGAAAAACAAACAATAATAACTGATTATCAATCGTATGCACCATCAAATGGAGTGCAAGCATCTTTTGTTGGAACCCCTGTGTATAAAAATGATAAATTAATAGGTGTTCTTGCCTTGCAATTTTCTGGAAAAAAAATTAATGAAATTGTAGTTGATAAAGATAAGCTTTATAAAAGTGCAGAAACATATATTATTGGAAAATCAGAAGACAGAAAATTCAGACTAAAATCTGACCAAACAGTAAAAACAGGCAAGATTGGAGATGAAAAAAAAGGTGATGTAATAATGAGGTGTATAAATAAAAATAAAACAGGAAGAGATGAAAAAATTGGAAGCACTGGAAATAAAGAATATGATTATTATACTCCATTGAAAATAAAAGGTTTACAGTGGGGACTTTTCACAACCGTAAGTATTAATGAAATTTTGGCACCAGTAAACAAAGGCGAAAAAACATTATTTATTGTTGCCGTTTTCTCAATATTGCTAATAATAATTTCAGCTTATTTATTATCAAAATCAATTTCTAAGCCGATAGAAAAAGTTGTAAAAGCGATGAAAAAAATATCTAACAAACAGATAGATTTTCAAATAACAGAAAAACGAAACGATGAAATTGGCGAACTTTACAGCTCAATAAACGAGATAAATACAAATTTTAAAGACATAATTTTAAATATAAACGACACAGCAACAGCCGTTTCAGGGGCAAGTAATCAATTAAGTGTAGCTTCTGAGAAAATTTCAGAACGAGCTAATGAACAAGCTGCGACAACAGAAGAAGTTGCCACTTCAATGGAAGAGATACTTGCTATGATAAACTCAAATTCTCAAAATGCCGAAATAACAGGAGAAAGTTCGACTAAATCGGCAAATGAAATGAAACAGAGCAATGAAATTTTTGTAAAAACGATAAAATCTG
>JAOZVK010000202.1 GCA_029938185.1 Bacteroidales bacterium
AAAAATTGATAAATTATCGTTATCCACAAAAACAAAATATTGGTCTGAAAAAAAATCGTTCTCTAACATTTTCTGTTTCCTTTTTGCAGTTGTGCATAACGGATATGTACTGGCGTAGGTGGTGCTTTTTGTAGCTTGCTGAAATGAGCGCAATCGAATGTAAGTAAGCTGCAAAAAGTGCCGCTTACGCCCAGTACAATGTTACAGGCTTTAATTATTTTCAATTATTATAATGCTACTTTTTTAGGGAAATCTTTTACCGTTTCATAAAAGTTCCGCATCAACTTTACAACTAATTTGTTAACATCAACTTTTTCTTTTGCAATCCAGTCTTTTAATTCTTTATCAACAGGCAAAGACGTTTTTATATTCCAAACCAATTTTCCTGTTTGAAAATCTTCATCTGTGATGTTCGGGTCATCACTAAAATCAATAGCATCGTCATCATAATAAATTAATTCTTCTGAAACGTTAATCTTATTTTTGCCCAAAAGAATAGCATCTAATGCTTCAATTTTTTCATTGTTAAAAACAATTTTGAATACAGAAATATCTTTATTTGTTTTAAGCAATTTTATTGCTTCGTGCTGATTTATTATTTTAGTTTCCATTACTTTATTTATTTATTGTTATATTCATCTCGCTCTTTTCTACTTGCTTTTCGTGCCGATATAATTCGGGTGATTTTATCTCGCATAGTATAAATGACTGAAATAATACTTCCGTATATTTTTCCTACAATTTTAGAACGATTTTCACCATAATCTTTGCGTAAATCTCGTGTTATTACGTTGTTTTCGTCCTTAAAAACTTCTTTGGCATCGTTGAAATCAATGCCATGTTTCTCTTGGTTTGAGTTGTTTTTATTTTTGTCCCAATCAAATTCCATATTTTGTAAATCTTTATTTATTCCGTTCCCTTTTTATTACACTCAATTCTATTTCAAGAGCTTTTGTTCGTTGTTGTAGTGAGTCGTTCACTATTTCTTGATTATTAAATTCAATTTCAAGTTTGTCATACTTATTTTTGTAAAAGAAAAATAAAATTGAGATAATTACAAATATAGTAATCAATATTAAATATATCGTTTTTTTTAAAGAATTTTTTTCATTATCCTTTTTTGAACTTTTTAAATCCTGATTAACCCGATAATCAATAGGATTATAGTTTGTATTTTTATCTTTCATTATTTATTGTTTTTTTTAGTTTCTTACTGAACCTGTTTAATAAATCTGTAAACATTTCTTTTGTATTCTTCGATTTTTCTGCACTTATTAGAATTGTTTTAAAATCAATTATATCATTGTGGCTACAAAATTCTTTTAAGTGATGAATTGTTTCGCTGTATTGATTTAAAACATATTCTTCAATATCTAATTGGCTATCAATAATTTGTCTTTTTTTCAATTCTTCAAGTATATCTATTTTGTTAATTACAAATCTTACACTTTTTAAAAAATCGCTTGCTGCATAAGTAAAAACAGCTTGCATTAAAAATTCAGATAAATATTTGTGTCTGTGAACATTTATTCGTTTATTCAATTCTTTTTCAAAATCATCTGAATATAGTTTAATAATTTGTTCATTTGATAATTTTTCTTTTTTTTCACTATGTGTAGGCGCAACATCTGCAATAAAAATAATGGTATCAATGTACGAATTTTTTTTCGCAGCTTCAAATAATTGAGTAACATCTTGTCCTTTGTAATCTGCAAGTTGAACTGTTATAGTTGATTTTTCATTATCTTTCATTTTTAGAGGAACATCAAATTGATAATAATCAAAACTTGGTGTTGATTCAATTGGTGACGTGTCAAAAGTGAATAATCTTTGTATAAATGTCGTTTTTCCACTACCGCTATGACCATACATAAAAACATCAAAGGTATTTTCGCCACTCATCAATATATTATTCTTAGAAACGGTATCATCTACACTTTCTTTTTGTTTGTTTGAATAGTGTTTTGAAATTTCTTTAATTATTAAAGGTATTGTTACTGTTATTAATGATAATATCGCTATTATTACTTTACTGTCAAATATGCCTTGATACATCATAAACGACAGAAAAGCTAAGATTAACATTAAAACTATTATCAATATAATTTTTAGTATTTTCATTTTTTCATTTTATGTTATTAATTGTATTTTAAAATTGCCTGTAACGGTAACTTATTGCAAACGTGGTAGTTTGTGTGGTTTTTTGAGCAAAGCGAAAAAAAACCGCACAAACTGCCATGTTTTGCAATAAAATGTTATGGCATTTCTATTTATTTCAGTATTATCAGCAACCTCAGTAAATTCAGATTTCCCAGTTTTAATCGCATAAAGTTACAATTTTTTCTAATCTTATTTTAAAGATTTTGCTTCTTTTTATTTTTAAATGCTAAAAATTTCAAAATAAATTCTGAAAATTTCTTTTTTTAATTGCCAAAATTTTACAATTATTAAGGTATTTTTTCAATTAATGATGAGGCAAAATTTATAGTTTTTTTTATCTATCTCTTTAATTTACTGATAATTTGCATTTGTCATATCGAAAACTTATTGCAAATTACCACGTTTGCAATAATTCTTAAAGTCTATTTTTAACATTATTAGATGTTTTGTTTTTCTTCTTTCTTACCTTATCATTTGTATCAATTGTAAAAAGAGCATACAGAGTAAATGACTGAGTATTTCTTTTTTGATAAAAATTATAGGTAAAATCATCATACAAACCGCTATTTTTATCTCTTACGGTATTAAATATATCATCTACATAAATTCTTACTTTTAATTTTTTTTGTAAAAAGGTTTTTTGAAACATAAAATTTGAACTAAAATAATCAGCAACTTCAAGATAGCCGTAAATTCGTGGAGAAGTATAATATGCCGATAAATTAACTGACCAAGTTTTGGAAATATTCCAATCATTATTCATATAAAATGAAACAGTATTGTAACGATTATTTTGGTCTGATAAAATATAATTTTGGTTCTGTAAAGTGCTACCTAATTTCAAATACCACCATTTCTTAATGTTTTTACCAAAACTATAATCAAAACCTATTACTTTACCTTTCCCTATATTTTGAGCTTGATAATAAATTGCATCATCTACTGGAAAATAGATACCTGTTGTAAGATTTGAAGTTTGATTATAAAAAATAGAAAACGAGTGTTTTTTTAAATTATATGCAACATTAAAATTGTTTATGTATTGCGGTTTCAGATTTGGATTTCCGATTTGATAGCTAAAATCATTTATTTTAATGACATAAGGATTGAGTATATTAAATGCAGGTCTGCCTATTCTTCTGTTATAACTAAAAGATATAAATTGCTTATTCTTAAATTCTTTTGATATAAATATTGAAGGAAAATAATCTTTGTAGTTTTGGGAAACAGCTACGTTATTTAAAAGATTGATGCCTTCAATTGTTGTGTTTTCAACTCGCAAGCCAAGTTTTAAATTAATATCGTTAAATATTTTTCGAGAAACTGAAAGGTAGGCAGCATATATATTTTCAGTAAAATCATAAGCGTTTGTTCTATCATCAGCTATTTGGTAATCTCCATTAACAAAATGTTCGCCTATCGTTTTATTATCTCTATTGGTAGTAGTAATTTTAATACCTGATGATAAGTCTCCAATTTTATTAATCGTTTTGTTAAAATCGACTTGTGCTGACATAATATCTGTTGAGGCATTAGTTTTACTACGTTCTAAAATATCATAATAATAATTCTGTTCATAAGTTGTAGTGGCATCAAAAGCATTTTCAAAAGATTGCGTTGCATAATCACCTATAAAACTAAGTTTACCTCCTAAAGTGTCTATTTTAACGGAATAATTTATTGAAGTATTAATATATTTTGTATTACGATTTTTTGGAGTAGTCGTAATTCCTTTGTCTAAAAGTACATTATTTTCATAGATGTCGATTTCTGAACTTCCTCTACTGACTTTATCTTTTGTTGTTGTATATAATTCCAATCCAAGTTCGTGTTTTTTTGATGGTTGGTATGTTGTTCCTATGGTAAACGTATATCGTTTTGAGTTATCAAGAAAATTGCCTTTTTCTTGAAGTTGCCTATTTATATTATTATAGATTGTACTACTTATTACATCTCCGCTATCTTCTGCATCGTTAAAAGAAAGTGTACTATAAATATTCCATTTTTCTGTTCCATAGTTAATATTGCCCGATGAATAAAAATTAGGATGTCTTCTTTTTTGCGTCTGATATACTTTAACTTGAGCAAATAATCCTGTTCTTTTCTTTTTTAAAATAAAATTAACTACTCCTCCTTGTACATTAGCATCCATTTCGGAAGATGCGTTTGTTTGAACTTCTATTCCTTTAATATTGCTTGCATCAATACTTTTTAAGTAATTAGCCAATTCATCTCCTGATAAATTTAACTTTCGTCCGTTTATTAATACTGTTGCTGCTTTGTTTTGTATTAATATATTATCCTTTCCGTCTATAAAAATACTTGGTACTCTTTTTAATACTTCAACTCCATCAAATCCACTCTTTACAGGACTGCTTTCTACATTGAATATAAGTTTATCGGTTTTACGTTCTATAATGTTTTTTCTTGCAGTAATTACTACTTCATCAAGCTCGTTGCTCGACTTTAAAGTAACAGTTCCTAAATCAATAGACTTGTTTATGTTAGTTTTATAATCTTCAAATCCAACAAAACTAATTTGTAAGTTAAATTTTCCTTTTTGGTCTGTTGTCATTGCAAATGTTCCATTTTTATCGGTGATTGTTCCAATGATAATATTGCTATACTCTTTGTCTAAAAGAATAACATTTGCAAATTCAATGGGTTCGTTTGTATTGTCAATTACTTTTCCTGTTACTGTAATTTGTGCGTTTACAAAACTTGTTAAAGTCAATAGAAATACGAGTATTCCTGTGTTTTTCATTTTTCCATTTTTTTTCATTTCTTATATTTCAAAATAAATTCCAAAATCTATGTTTTTAATTACTAACATTTTGCAATTGATAAGATGTTTTTTCAATTAATGATGAGGCAAATTTATAGTTGTTTTTTATTCTTTTTGTCTATCTTGTTTATTTGTTGTTTTTGCATTTGCCATAACGAATACGTGTGTGGTGGCGGACATTTTGTAGTGTTTTTTTGAGTGCGAAGCACGAAAAAAACGCTACAAAATGGCTGACATCCAACACGCTGTTAAAAACTTAATATTCTATCTATCTTGGTCCAACAAATTTATCTCCGTTAAAATGTATCATGTGGTCTGGCATATCCATTATCCAAACTTCTGTTTCCCACGCAATCTCTTTTGAATGTTTCTTAAATTCTGTAAAATCGGGGAAAGCTGTTACATAAACTTTTCCAGCCGAACAATTTTTGAGAAGTTCTTCTAATTCAAATATTCTTTTAGGTGAAATCGGACCATGACTTGTTACTGCTTCAATCAAAAAAAGCCAATTTTTATCTTTGTCAAATAGAACAACGTCAGGTAATTTACTGTGTTTATCAATAGGAATACCTATTTTCTTCAAAATAGCTTTGTCTATAAACAAATCCTTTTTTTCTGTGTCGCCAACATACAGTAATTTAGAGCCTTTTGCAAATCTCGGTGCAAATTGCTCAATTATTGCTGCTTGAACTTCATTGTGTTTGCCTGGCGACAACAGCAATGTTTTGTTTTTGCTTATTTTTAAAGGTATTTTCTCAATATCTCGGCTTTTTCTGTAAATTTTTGTTAATTCGCCTATCTCTTTTTTGAATTTATTTGCTGATTTATTCCAATCTGTTGTTCCGTAAGTCTTTATTGTTTCTAATGCTAAAACAGAAATTGCATAATGTGCTCTCGGACTATTCACAGGTAAATTAGGAATATCAGGGTTGTAATCTGCTATTCCTGCCTGAACAAATTGGTGCAAAACTTGCCTTCTTACAGTTTCTCTCGTGTTTGGGGCGTAATCACGCTGATAATAGTCTTGCATAAATGTCATTATTCCTTTTGACACACCTAAACTTACTTTCTGAGCATTTGTCCAGTTGTCAGTTTCTTTAATATTGCAAAGTGCCAAAAGTGTTAACGCCGACATTTCGTTTTGTTGAGCTTTTGGCAACCCTAACGTTTTCAATATTATTTGAGTTTCTTCTATTTTGTTCATTGTTAGTAGTTAAATTGAAATTTAAAGCTGTTTCAATAATTTCATTAATCAACTCTAAATTTTTATAATTTATGTTCTTTATTTTCTCGCCAATATCATTTATTTTTTGCCAATCAGGGAAGTTCATTTCCTTTAATTCCGTTGCACTTACTTGTGTATTTCCGTTAAAAGTTCTGAAATAAGTATCAAAAAGAATACTATTTAATAAACCCGAAATGCCAAAAATTTCATTATCGCTTAATTGTCCGTCAGGTCGATAAATATAGTTTAGATGGTTTTCAATTCCAATTTTTCGAGTATTAAATTCATTTGCAAAATATGGCGTAGCAATCAATCTACTTTTGTCATCTTTTGCACTAAAACGTCGCAAGAAAATATAGTTTTTATTTTCGGAAAGTATTGGAATTGACCTTTTTGTAAACTCAATCCATTGTGGTTTATTGGGTTTACTGAGTGGGTGTGATAATTCCATCTTTTGTGTATTTATCAGCCAAAATAAAGGAACATTATTCTCTGATTTTTTTTTAGCTCTTAGAAATTCTGTGCTTCTAAAAGGCACAACTGGCCCGGTTGATATTTTTATATTAAAATCTATGAGTTTGTTAGTCCACGATTTAAAAAGTTGAATTACTTCAAATTCTTTTTTATTTGTTGGTAAGTAAAGTATCTTTTGTTTGCTTTTTAAATCTACTAATTCGTTGAATTTATATTTTAAAGTAGTGCTATTGTCAATATCTTTTAGCCCTTCAGAAATCGAAATTTCTGTTTCAGGAATTACACCATTAAGTTTTTTTGCCTTAAATATAATATTTTCCTGCAACACTTTGTCTTTTTTGAAAGCTGTATTTCGAGAATTGAAAATGTGAACATGATTTAAAGCTATTGTTGAAAAGAATTTTTGTCTAAATAGTTTAAAATACTGTCCTGCCGCAAAACTTCTGGGTGTTATGAACAGTAATTCGCCATTCTCTTTTATTAAATTTGCAGAAATCGCTATAAAAAGAAAATAAATATTTGGCTGTCCATAAACTATTGATTTACTCACTATTGCTCTTTTGTCAGATTTTGATATTTTAAAATATGGTGGATTTGAAATAACAATATCATAAGTTTTTTCTTCATTTGGCTTTTTTGTCAAATATTTTGCGTTTTCTAACACAAAATCAGTTGTATGTAAATTATAGTCAAAACTTACATTTCTCTTGGAAAGCCAGCCTTTAATAAACTGTAATGATTTTTCGGTTAAAGGAATTATGTTTAAATCTGTTTCATAAGCTGTTAAGTGAATTGATTTAATTTCCGTTGTTTCAATCAATTTTTCAATAATCGAAGATGTTAAGATACCTGTTCCGATACCTGGGTCTAAAATAGAAATGGTTTCTTTATTTATCTTAGATAAACTTGCAATGTGTAAAGCTATTTCGGCAGGTGTAAAAAATTGACCATTATCCTTTTTATGTTTATCTGTTACGGATTGTGCATATTCTATGCTCAATCTGTTTATAAATTCACTCGGATTTTTATATGTTTTTGCATTTTTATTCATATTGCAAATTTACGTCTTTATTCTCTATTATGTTATGCACTTTATTTATCTATCCGTTAGTTTTTTGTCTAATTTGTCTATCTATCTAAAAAGAATGTAAAGTTAGATTATCAAATTTTCAAACGAAGTGCAGAAAAATTGATAATCTGACTTGATATTCTTACTGCATTAATAAAATTGTCTAAAAACCAACGAATTAATCATAAAGTGTATCACATTTTTTAATTACCTTATTTGTTTTTATTACGATTTTAAGAACTGTAAAAATAAGTTTTTTTTGAAATAAATCAATTAAAACGTTTCAAAATCATCATCCGATTTGTCTTTGTTTGATAAAATCACATTAACTCCTTTATTTTTATGTTCTGAAATTTGTTCTTCTTGTTTATTTTTTTGTTTAATTATTAATTTTTCATCTTGCGAATTACCGATTTTAAACACCGAAATTAATTCTTTTAATTGCTCTGCTTGTGCAGATAATTCTTCCGCCGATGCTGACATTTCTTCGGCTGATGCTGAATTTTCATTTGTTATCTCTGTCAGTTGTTGAACTGAAATATTGATATTTTCAACTCCGCTTTGTTGTTCTTTACCTGCTGATACAATGTTATTTACAAGTTCTGCACTTTTTATAATTTCTGGAATTATTATTTCAAGTTTTTCTCCTGCAATTCTCGAAATATCTTGTCCTGTTTGTGATAATTTTGTAATTTCATCTGATGCAATTTTAGTTTTATCGGCAAGTTTTCGTATTTCATTTGCTACAACCGAAAACCCTTTACCTGTTTCTCCTGCTCGTGCAGCTTCTATCGCCGCATTTATCGACAAAATATCTGTTTTATCGGCTATTTCTGAAATTATTGATATTTTTTCGCTTATCTCTGAAACAGATTTTATCGTTTTTACAAAAATTTTATTACTCTGTTTCATCTCATTTGCAGATTTTGTAGATGCTTTTTCTGTCATTTCAGCATTTTGGGTGTTTGAATTTATCATTGCAAGCATTTGTTCCATTGAAGTCGCAACCTCCTCTGTGGTAGCAGCTTGTTCATTTGCACGTTGTGAAATTTCCTGCGAAATAGTGCTTAATTGATTACTTGCTGTTAATACAGAACTTGCTGTTTCATCAATTCCTGTAATCATTTCAGTAAACACTTTATTCATCGTATTTATTGAATTATAAAGTGTTCCTATTTCATCGTTTCGTTTTGTATCCATTCGGAAATTTATCTGTTTTTGAGACATTTTCTGCAGGGCTTTTACTACTTTTCCTATTGGTCTTGTGAAAGTTTTTGCAATATACAATGATATAAAAATGATTAAAATAATAGATATAATTCCTATAATTATCAAAATTAATGTTTGCTTGTTTGTGTCTGCAAAAATTATTTCTTTTGGAACAGAAACATTTACTGACCATGCAGTTGTTGTTTTTCCGATATTTATTGGAACATTGACTTCTAATATTTCATTATTCGGTGTTTTGAAAATTTCTCCTTTTTTTATTTTACTTATTATCTCGTTGGCATTGTCATTAAATTCATCAAAGTTTTTGCCTACATTTTTAGTATTTGCTGCATAAGTTCCATTGTTTGCTATTATTGAAATTTCGGCATTTCCATTATATATTTTATTTTTTGCGTCTTGTGCTAAATTTTGTATAAAATCTATTGTTATATCTACACCTGCTATTGCAATAAATTCATTATCAACTATTACCGGTGTTACAAGTGAAGTTATTA
>JAOZVK010000203.1 GCA_029938185.1 Bacteroidales bacterium
TCTATGATTAAAACTACTTGAAAAACAAGACTGTCCAACTTCTGACGGGTAGCCATATTTTGCATTCTTCACGTGAAATTTGTTAGTCTTTTTTTATGAACAAACCCTGCCAAATAAAGTATCTAAATTTATTTGTGTTTGATTTTTACGAACTTCAAAGAATTTAGCATTTTTAAAGTATTTTGTTAGTTTTTTCTTAATAATTCTTTTCGAATCGTCAATAATTTGCTGGCTATCATTTGGGAAGTGATTGTAAATTAGTGCATCAACATGTATTTTTCTGTTCATACAAACCTCAAGGCTTAATAAAGTATGGTTTATGCTACCTAATTTAGACGAAGAAACCAAAATCAAAGGAATATTTTGATTTTCGATATAATCAATTATTTCAACATCCTCGTTTATAGGAACATGTAGACCTCCTGCACCTTCCAATAATACAATATCGTATTTGTTTAAAAGTTTTTGGCTTGATTCTCTAATTTTTTCAATATCAATTTCCCTATTTTCGAGTTTTGCAGCTAAATGTGGCGATGCAGGATATTCAAAAACATAACAGCAGCTTGTTTTGTCATGGTCTTCTTTGCTTAGCTCAACTCCCATTATTTTCCGATGTTCTAATATATCAAGAGCAATTCCTGTACAGCCTGTTTGTACTAATTTTTGAGTTGTCACATTTATATTGCAATCAAACAAATATTTTGCAATTAGTCCAGTAATATATGTTTTTCCGCAATCTGTGTCGATTCCGCTGATAAAATATATTTTTTTGTCTACTTGAGCCTTTTTATGTTGCATATGTATAAATATTTTGGCTTTTCGAGCCTTTTCTAAATAGTTTTATTAATATTGATTATCTGTTAATTAAAAAGAAAAAAACTCTTACGCATAAGCAACATAAAAAGGCTCAAATAGCCAATTTTTTCTTTTTCTTGCAATAATATATATAGGGTGATATGTTAGACTAAATTTCCCGTTACTTTCCATAAAATTTTTAGTATATAGTCTTTCAAATTCAATTAAATCTTTTTTGTTCCATTTTTGGCTGTTTGTTCCATTAACACCTGTATATTTTATATGTTTTAATACATCAATCGGGCTATTAAAATAAAGTATATATTCCTCTTGATATGTTGAAATTACGCTATATTTATTATTAATTTTATTTACCAAATCGCTAAAATTAGGATAGGTCAATCCTTTATTCATTATTGTTCTAATTTCTTTAAAATTATTTACACCGAACATACTACAAGCAATAATTCCATCTTGTTTCAAATGACAATTTGCTTTTGTTAGAAACGTATCAAAATCGTTGAACCATTGGAATGTTGATGATGAAACCAATAAATCAATATCGTCCGGAAAGTTTATTGTTTCGGCATCGCCCCACAAAAAAGTATAATTCTTTGTATGTTTCTTAGAGATAATTTTATCAAGTTCGGTTTTCATACCCTCCACTAAATCATTTAGGTAATAGTTGTTTGGTTCAATAAATTTTAATAATTCATTTGTCAAAAAACCAGTTCCGCAACCTATCTCAAATATATTTTTGTAATTCTGTTTTGTAGTTTTTCTTATAAGTTTTGAGAGCCTACGTGAAATTCTTTTTTGTATTTCGGCATTGTTATTATATGTCGAAATGCATTTACTAAATCTTGATTTTACTAATTCTTTATCTATCATTTATTTATAATACTTTATTTTTGTAATTGTAGTTTATGGTGTAATGAATATTATGTAGGTAGTGAAACAAGTTAAGGTCTTAGACCTATTTAATGTGGCTTACGCGTTTTTGTAAATCGCTATTAAGTAGGTCATTGTATAAAATCGACACTTTGTAAAGTTGTAACTTGCTGTAATTCTGGCGTAAGCAAAATTGTTAATTGTCCATTATTCATTGTTAATTACTTAATAGGTCAAATATCTTTTTTTTTGAGATATTAGCAAAAGCCCAAAAAATGTAATTATTCCATTTAGGATTAATAATTCAAAACCAAACTCATAGCCCCATAATAAACTTTTAGAATTCATATTAATTATAAAACATAAAATTGGAGAAATAACCGCCACCAAAGGAACATATTTATCTATAACTTTCTTTTTTACAAACAAACCAAAGGCAAATAATCCCAAAAGAGGGCCGTATGTATATCCTGCCACTTTAAACACCATATTTATAACACTATCATCGTTAATAGCTTTAAATATTAATATTACCAAAAATATTATAAATGAAAAAGCCAGATGAATAAAACGCTTCTTTTTTCGAGTCGATTTAGAATCTTCGTTAATATTTATACCCAAAATATCAACGACAAAAGAGGTTGTTAGAGATGTAAGAGCAGAGTCGGCACTTGAGAACGCAGCAGCAATTATTCCCAACAAAAAAACAACACCAGCAAATAGGCTAAAATTTTTAATTGCTAAAATCGGATAAAGCTTATCGGTATGAATATATTTCCCTGCTTCAACACTATACATAAAACTTTCAGGATTATCAAAAACCAAACCTGTTTTATTTATAAATATGTAAAGTAAAGCCCCTAGTGATAAAAACAGTAAATTTACAGGTAAAAGTGTAATACTAAACCAGAACATATTTTTTTTAGCATCTTTCAGATTTCTACAAGTCAGGTTTTTTTGCATCATATCTTGGTCAAGTCCTGTCATTACAATAGCTATAAAAGCACCTGCAAAAAAATGTTTTACAAAATGTTTTCCTGATTGCCACTCCCATACAAAAATTTTTGAATGCTCATCGTTCGACACTGTACTAATTAATTCGGATACTGATAGATTTAATTCCTTACTAATAATAATTACACTAATTATTACAGCAGATAACATAAAAAAAGTTTGTAAAGTATCTGTCCAAACGATTGTTTTAATTCCTGCTCTAAATGTATAAATCCAAATAAGTAGAATAGTAACAATAACTGTAATTGCAAACGGAATTCCAAAACTATCAAAGAAAGCAAGTTGTAATACAGTAGCTACCAGATATAAACGAAAAGATGCTCCTATAACTCTTGATAATAAAAAGAAAAAAGAACCTGTTTTGTATGAGAAGAAACCAAAACGCTCTTTTAAATATGTGTAAATAGTAACTAAATTCATACGGTAGTATATTGGTAACAAGACTGTTGCGATAATAAAATATCCCAACAAATAACCTATTACCATCTGAAAGTATGAAAAATCACTATTACCAACTTCACCCGGAACCGATATAAAAGTTACACCCGATAAGGATGCTCCAATCATACCAAAAGCTACTAAATACCATGGAGACTGTCTATTGCCTGTAAAAAAAGTTGCTGTATTAGAATTTTTTGAAGTTAAATATGATATAATTATCAATAAAGCAAAATAAATTGCTATTACACTAAATACTAAAAATGGACTCATAATTAATTTAATATTATTTTGATGTTTTTGAAATATGTTTATATCCTAAATGTAAGGAGTTAAAAGTTTGCTTACGTTTAATAAAATAATATTATATAAAAAACAAAAGAGTTGTTTTTATATATTGACCTACTATCTCAAATAAATTTTTTACTTGTGTGTGTTGGTGCAATATCAATAATTATATCAATAATTATATCAATAATTACAACTGTTTGCCTCTTTAAATTCTTTGCAAATATAAATGAAAAACATTTGCTTTATTAATAAATCCTAAAACGCTTCCTTATTTAAGTTTTTTATTAGTTCCTAAAATGTTTTTTTATTTCGTTAGTAAGTTTTTTTGCCCTCTGAAAGAGTACAACAAATTAATCCCACAAATATCGTTTGTTATAATCGACATTGTATTTTAAGTACTGTTACAAAAAAAAATTCGACATTTACTTATTCGTAACTTTTTGATTAAATTGTTTTTATACTAATGCGTAAGCAACTATAAATAGGTCGAAGACCTTAAAAAAATATTATGATGCTACGCAGCTTAATTTTTTTGGGTGCGAAAGCAGATAGTCATTATATATTATATAGAAATATTTGAATTTAGAAATACAATTATTAGCAGAAAATTTGCAAGTTATTAATTTTTCTATTTATAAAATAAATTTGGCTATTATTATATATAAAATTACTTTTGCAACCTATTATTTTATTTCATAAAAAAATTAAATTATAAAAAGATGAAAAAATTAAATTTATTATCATTAATGCTTGCATTTTTATTTGTTGCAACATTATCATTAGTATCATGTGGCGGTGGCGAAACTAAGACAAACGAAACTGATACTGAAAAAACTGAAACTGAAAAACCAGAAGTAAAGTTAGATTTGACAGCCGGAAAAACTATATATGAAGGTAAATGTCAAGCTTGTCATCAAGCTAATGGTCAAGGTTTAGGAGATAATTTTCCTCCTTTAGCTAAATCTGATTTTTTGAAAGACAAAACTGCTACTATTAAATCTATCATTAATGGTATAAGTGGTGAGATTGAAGTTAATGGTAAAAAGTATTCAATGCCTATGGCTGCTGTTGTATTAACAGACCAAGAAGCAATGGACGTTGTAAATTACATTCTTAACAGTTGGGAGAACAAATATGGTTCTGTTACTCTTGAAGATATAAAAGCTGCAAGATAAATATAGTGGCTCTTCGAGCCTTTTAACGCTGCTTATGCATAAATAATTTTACTATTATTGATTATCGGTTAATTAAAAAAAGCAAAAATAAACTTGATGAATCAACTATTTTGTTTAAGCAATTTTAATAATCTTAACAAATGTCTGAATAAGATGTTCTATTTACTACACCACAGCTACTTAGCTTGTGGTGTATATGATTACTAATCTAAAATCAGAACTCCCAAAATGTAATTTCAACATTTATAAAAAAAATAAAGAATAATTTTGACCGCAATATTAATTAAATTAACTTTGCTAAATTGGTTGTAAGTACTGTTACTAAAATTTTTAGACATTTACTTATTCATAACTTCCTGATTAAATTGTCTTTGTACTAATGCGTAAGCAACTATAAATAGGTCGAAGACCTTAAATTTACTATAAATAATGGCTACCCGTCAGAAGTTGGACAGTCTTGTTTATCAGGTGTTTCGTAACAAGATAAAAATCAATCCTGTAAATCCTGTAAATCCTGTCAAAAAATAAAATAATGTCCAATACTATACGTGTAGCCGAATTTTTTATTAAAGCTTATCATAATTCTCAAATTTTTCCCAAACAAAATCTTTATATTTTTCGCGATTAAAACGAGAACAATCATCAACAGATGAAATTGTTTCGGAAGTATAGGCAACTTCTTTCAAAAAATCTAAAGCTCTGCCTGCACTTTCTCCAATATTTACAAAAACTGTTTCGGCATCATTTATTAATCCTCGTTTTAGCGATTCGAATAAACCAAGCAAACCAGCTGCTGATGCAGGTCCAATTTTTATAGCTTTCTCATATGCTACCAATCTAGCTAAATCAACTGCAAGCTCTTCGGTTACTGGAAATATTTCGCCTCCCGAACGTCTTACAAGTGGAGCCATTAGTGGATACATACCGGGATTTCCGGTCGCTATTGTTGGGATAAGCACTTTGGGGTTTTTATATATTGGATATTCATTTTCATAGCCATCGGGAAAATTATTTTTCTTAGCTTCTGCCCAAGCATGTGCCATAGGAGCACAATAGTGTCCTTGCGAAAGTAAAAAACGTGGCAGTTTTTCTACTAATCCTGTACTTTTTATGTCATTAATAGCCTTTTCGACAGCAAATGGTCCTGTACCTCCGCTAAGTGCCTGAATATAAACATCGGGTATTTTTCCCATTATACGTAGCATTTCGAATACTTGAGTTTTTTTAGCTTCAAGACGTAAAGGGTCAAGATTACCACCTGTCATTAAAATTCCATATTTTTTGGCATAATCAGCAGCTACTTTTTTTGCTTTAGCATAATCGCCTTTTACTCGAAAAAGTTTCTGACCATATGTTGCTATATGTGCCTCGCTATCGGACAGTGAGTTTTCGGGAACAAAAATTGAACACGAAATTCCTGCTTTGGCAAGATAATGTGCAAAAGCTGATGCTGTATTTCCTGTACTTGCCACTACATATTCCTTAATACCATGCTCTTTCAGCACACTTGCTGCCAGTGAACCTCCTTTGTCTTTAAACGTTCCGGTAGCAAAACTTTTATCATTTCGATTAATAAAAATCTCAAGACTTAAATTATATTTTCGCTTTGCATAATCTTCCAAAAATCCCCAACGTTCAATTGGTGCTACACCTTCGCCTTCACTCACAATGTTTTTAGAATTATTAAGAGGTAAAAAATCAAAATAATGCCATAAACTTTGTGGATTATTATCAGCTGTAATAAATTTTTTTATTTCATCATTATTACCAGTATATATTGTATCTACTCTGTTTGTTTTACATTTTGGACAATGTTGCCCGTGACTAAACCAATCTTTAAAACTATTAATTAGTTCGCCACAATTTTTACATTTAAAATAAAATTTTGAATTATTATTTTCCATTTGTTATAAATTATTGATATTTAAATAAATTGCTATTACAATGTTTTCGACATTTAATGTCATTTTCATATTATACTCAGAACGGTTGCATATTTAACTTTGACAAAGTTTAAAACTTTGTCAAAGTTGGAGTTACGTAATTTTAAAATGTAAGTTTATAACCGCTTGCAGTATATGTATAATTGATTTATCATAAAATATACGTTGAAAATCTTAGCTTTTACAAATAAAACTTGATGTATATAAGCTTTTATTGTTATAGATAAAATCTGTACCATCAATTTGTTTCATAGAACCACCCGAAGCTGTAACAATTGCATGTCCAGCACCTGTATCCCACTCCATAATGCTACTATATCGTGGATATAAATCTGCTTTACCTTCGGCAATCATACAAAATTTAAGAGAGCTTCCTCTTGTTATAAAATCAATTTCTCCTTTTTTTTGTTTTATATTTTCAATATTTTTTTTTGTTTCTGCATCTAAAAATGAACGGCTACCAACTATTGTATATATTTTTCTGTCTGTTATATATGGTAGTTTATCCGAAATTTCAATAAACTGATTAATTGAATTATAGTTTAAAATTTCATTATTTATATTTATATTTTTAATTTTATAAGCTCCAATATTGGTTTCACCGAAATATAATATATCTAAAACAGGGGCATAAATTATTCCGAATATAGGTACTCTGTTATCAATAAGTGCTATATTTACAGTAAATTCACCATTTTTTTTTATAAATTCTGTTGTTCCGTCTAATGGGTCGATTAGCCAATATTTTTTCCATTTTTTTCTTTCTTCATATTCAAGATGAACACCCTCTTCGCTTAATATAGGAATGTTGAATTGTGAAAGATTTTTGTTAATTAATTCATGTGATTTTTTATCTGCTTTTGTTATTGGGCTATTATCACTTTTTTGTTTAACATCGAAATTATCAGAATTATATATTTTCAAAATTTCTTTTCCTGCTAAAATGGCAGTTTTTATTACCATAGCATAACTATCAGTATTATTCATAAGCTTAACAATATACAAAATTTAAAATTAGTACTGTAACTATCATATAAATGAAGGTAAGCGGTATTCCTACCTTTAAAAAATCTTTAAATTTATATCCACCAGGTCCATATATCATCAAGTTAGTTTGATAGCCTATAGGTGTCATAAAATTTGCAGCTGCTGCATACGAAACTACCAAAATAAATGGTATAGGATTCATATCAAGGTTTACAGCGGTTGTTAATGATATTGGAAAAATCAGAGCAACAGCAGCTTTATTTGTAATAAATGCAGCCAAAAATGTTGTAATAAGGTATATTCCAGATAAAATACCTATACCACCGAGTGGTTCAAAAATAGTAATTATTGCTTCGGCTATCAGTTTAGCAACACCAGTTTTCATCATTGCAGTGCCAAGTGCTAATGATAAGGCAATTATTAATGCCAAATCATAATCAATGCTTTTTGATAATTCTTTTGGGTTTGCAATTTTTAGTAAAACTGATATTGTTATTAAAATAACAAGCCCATTAAATAAGCTGATTACTCCAAGTGCAGATAATAGTATTGTAAAAATAGTACCTGCGATTAAAAATGCTGTTCTGGCAAATCCTAATCTTCTTATCTCTTTTATTTTAGATATTGAATAAAAATCATGAGTATTTTTTGCAAGAGTTGTAAAATTATTTCCAGCCAACAATAACAAAGCATCTCCTGCCCTTACAATAATATTCCCAATTTTTCCTGAAAGTTTCTCGCCATTTCTATGAACAGCAAGAACAGTAGCATCGTACTTTGCTCTAAAATTTTCTTCGCCAACACTTTTACCAATCATTGTAGAATTATGAGAAATAACAATTTCGACCACTTCTGTATATTGTTTTTTTGCAAACATTCCTACTGATGGGATTACTATTCCCGGCTTTGAACTTAATAAATCTGCAATAGAATCGGAATCGCTATTAAATAATAAAATATCATTTTCATGTAAAATAAAATTATCTGAAAAATTTTCAATTGGGACATTCTTTCTAATGATTTCGAACAACTCTAATCCTTCAAAATTCTTTATACCTGTATCTATTATACTTAGACCAATTAAATGACTTTTTTTTATAATTTTTGCTTCAACAATATATTTCCTTTTTAAAGATGGAAACTTTTCAAGTTTAGACAAACGGTCGGGTATTAGTTTTTGTCCTATAAACAACATATATACTATACCTATTATTGTCATTGGTAAACCAACATATACAAAATCGAACATTTCTAGTGGAGGGTGGTCTGGAATAATTTCTTGATTCATTAATAAACCATTAACAATTAGATTAGTGGAAGTTCCTATCAGTGTAATACAGCCTCCAAGTATAGCAGCAAATGAAAGTGGTAACAAAATTTTAGCAACTGACACATTATTTCGTTTGCTCCAATTATGTATATAAGGCATCATAAGTGCAACCAAAGGTGTATTATTTAAAAATGCTGATAATGGAGCTATTACAAACATTACTCTGGCTGTAAAATGCCTAATACTTTTAGCTGATTTAAACATTTTATCGAAAAAAATATCAAGTACTGATGTTTGCCGGTATATATCGCCCAATAGTAGTAACATAAGAATTACAGCTATTTGTTCGTTTGCAAAACCACTTAATATCTCGGCTGGTGAAAGGACTTTGAACAAGCCCAAAACAATAACCGCCAGGATAAATGTAAGTCCGGGTCCAACAATCTCTTTATAAAGCGATATAATAATAAATATAATTACCGCAAATACTATTAAACTTTCAAAAATTACCATTTTAAAATAATCAGTAAGGTCTTTCGACCTATTTAATGTTGTTTACAAATTCTATTAACATACTAAGGTCTTCGACCTTTTTAATGTGGCTTACGCATTCTTACAAACAGTTGTC
>JAOZVK010000664.1 GCA_029938185.1 Bacteroidales bacterium
TCATTTTAATTTGCCATTGTTTTTGTTCAATTTGACGCTTTTTGTGAGTTCTGTGGTTATAATAAAATTAACTGTTTTTTTGCATTTTGATATTCAAAATATGGTTATTTTTGTGAGTTCTGAAACTTTAAATCGCTGATAATTCCAATGGGGGTTTAAACGTAATAGTTTACCAGCCACTGGAAAATGCAGCAGGAATAAATTTCCCATGATTTAAGGAACCGCCGTATACGAGCTGCGAAGGTACGGTGGCACGAGAAGCGAACTGGATGGTAGTCAGTCGTTTGCTTGATTATCAGTAATTGTTTTTTTCGTGATTTCAATTACTCCTCCTGTTTCTCTTTCCCAAACTATCACATCATTATACCAGACTTTTGAAACTAAAAAATAGCAACCACCACCACTCCTTGTTGAATGTGATAACTTTTTACTTAACGAATGAGTTTTTATCGTGTCAGTATCGGTTTCTGATAATTCTAAATAAGCTATATTTTCTACAACATCAAACTCTGGTGTTTCCTCAACAATATTTGAGAAACTGTTATTTGTAAATAAGCGTAGTGTTGTATTATCATAATTTTCGATAATTTCCATATTTCGAGGCAAGTCAGCATTTAAATCATAAACTACACTTATATTTTCTCCAATTAAATAAAAAAGTCTAAAGTTAGAAAAGTCAAAACTATTTTCATTTTCAGAATTTAGTAAATTCTCTCCAAGATTATCCATATAAAGTATTTCTATATCTGTACTTAAATTAAATCCGTTCATGTTCTCATCCTCTTCTTTACAACCAAATAGAATTGTAAATGCTAAAATCATTAATAAAGTTTTTATATCTATGTATTTTAAGGGTGAATATTTATAATCATTTTATATCCTGTTGAAAAATTTGCCCAACCTACATCGGGAGTGCCATGGAAGTACCAATTATTAGAGCTACCACCCCAACCCCAATTCATGTGTAAATAAAAATTGCTAAAAGTATAAGTTTCATATTCGTAGTATGTTCCTGGACTATGAATTGTAGTGTATTTTATTCTTCTATATCCATCACATACCCAAGCGTGACCTCCTACTGAAGGGTCTTGACCTCTTAGAATTACTGGTTGATTCCACATTCCAAGTTGCTGAACTATTGTATTCGTATTGAAGTTAACATAGCTAACATAACCAGAATAACCAAATGTATTCACAAGTGCATTTCGGACATCGGATGTATATGCACCTGAGCCACTACAAGCATAGTTCATATTTACAGATTGTCCTGCGTCTCTCATTAACTCTGCTATTTCATTAATTTGAGTAAATGTAGAACTCCATGAAATTTGATTTGGCATTATTGTCCAATTATAGTTGTTAGGGTGTTCATGATACCTCATAACTTGTGCCATTGCTGTTGCTACACAACCTGTTGGTGCCCTACCATTTGAGTAGTTCGAACAACTAATATTAGGAGATAAATTGTTATATCCTTCACTCTGTTCCCAACGTGTCTGTAATAAAGGTCCTGTTTGTTCATGAACACTTCCTCCCGAAACAATTTCTTCATCGTCAATTGGTGGAGCTATACAATTCCATTATTCTTGTATATCTTCCGAAATCTCAATATCATTATCAGTTTCTATAAACTCTACTATTTGACTTCTATCTTTTATCCAATCTTGAATTCCTTGTGGGATATCATTTTCATCAAAAGTGCCATTGTTGGAAAAAGCAAGAATGGGAACCTCCTTTTTTGTAGAAGGTACAATGATATAGCCATTTGGCAAAAATTTAATTACATAAAGAGAAGTTTGCCCAGAATTGCCATTAAGTTCTATAACATTATCAACTGCTCGTTCTTCAAATCCTGGAAATGGAAAAGATTTTGTTTTTTTTGTAGAACGAAGAGCAACTTTAAATTCTTTTTTATCAGGCTTTCCAATAAAGGCTTCATCTTTGGTAAAGTTCAGAGCAACTTTTTTGGCCAAGTCAAGAGATACTTTCGTTTCACTAACTTGGTTTTCTGATAAATCATTCGTTAAATCATCTTTATTACATGAGAAGATGAATAGTCCAATTAGCATTACTGCTAATAACCGTGCGTAATTTCTGAATTTGTTCATAATTATTGAATTTTGATGTTAATACTAATTTTTGTTTATTTATACTGTCGGTGTGGCTTGAAGTCATACTGACAGTAAATATTTATGTTGTTGATTTTCAGTTGTAATTAATAAATACAACAACAAACTCAGAACTCACAAAAGCGTCAAATTGAACAAAAATAATGGCAAATTAAAATTAAAGATTTATATTGAATATAAAATGTCGAATATCTAATATTGGGCAAGTTTCATTTTTAATATTTTTTTAGCTAACAGTTTAATAAATAGATGAAAAATTTATATATAAGCACCCATACAAAAGTTTTTACCTATTTAGTATAGATCTTACTTTTTGAAATACCGTTTATTATATATCTTGCGTAAGCAACATTAAATAGGTCGAAGACCTTAGTTATACTATAAACGGTTATAAACTTACATTTTAAATTACTTAACTCCAACTTTGTCAAAGTTAAATTCACAACCGTTCTAATTCTACTTTACGAACTTAAAAGATACTAAAAATAAGATATTTAGCATTCTTTAGTTCAAAAAAATACTTAGCATTTTGAATTTTTATTTCTCAAGTTTTTGCCCTGAAAGAGGGCAAAAGCAATAAAATACATTGCATAGTTTTTTTTATGAATACACTAATTA